>JAAZAR010000030.1 GCA_012514235.1 Actinomycetota bacterium | reverse complement strand
ATGGCCACGGCCCGCATCGCCTACGTGGCCATCGGGGCCACTCTCTTCGCCGCGGCTGCCGCGGTAGCCGCGGCCCTGGTGCCTCACGTGCAGGCCCGCTTCACCATCTGGCTGGACCCGTGGTCCTACGCCCAGACGACCGGCTACCAGCTGCTGCAGTCGCTGTTCACGATCGCCGACGGCGGCGTGGTGGGTGCCGGCTTCGGGCGCGGCTACCTGCTGTTCGCCAACAAGGCGCCGGTGGTGCCCGACCTGCAGACCGACTTCATCTTCACCGCGATCGCCAACGAGATGGGCCTGCTCGGCGCCGCCGGCATCATCCTCGTCTACCTGCTCTTCGTGTGGCGCGGCTTCCGCATCGCCGTGTATGCGACGGACGGGTTCTCCAAGCTGCTCGCGGCAGGCCTGGCCACGGCCTTCGCCCTGCAGACGTTCATCATCATCGGCGGCGTCACGCGCGTGATCCCGCTCACGGGCATCACGCTCCCCTTCGTGAGTTACGGCGGCAGTTCCATCACCGCCAACCTCATGCTCGTGGCGCTGCTGCTCATGGTGAGCAACCGCACCAACATCATCCGCGGCGGCACCGACCTCGAGCGCCGCCGGCTGGCGGAGAGGGGGTAGGGCCGTGAACCGGGCGATGACCAAGGTCTTCATCATCATGGCGGTCCTGTTCGTGGCCCTCATCGCGAACCTGACCTGGATCATGGCGGTGCGCGCCGAGTGGTACCGGGACAGGCCGGAGAACAAGCGCAGCATCGCCCAGGAGATGAAGATCAAGCGCGGCGACATCCTGGGGTACGACGGCACGGTCATGGCGGGGACCGAACGCCGCTCGGGCTACTACTACCGCGACTACCCCAACGGGACGCTGGCGCCGCAGCTGCTCGGCTACGACTCCGTGCGGTACGGCCGCAGCGGCGTCGAGGCCCGGTTCAACGACGAACTCACGGGCCAGGCGTCCGATCTCGGCGTCCAGAACTGGGTGGACAAGGTGCTCGGCCGCCGGCCCCAGGGGGCCGACCTCAAGCTCACCATCGTCCCCGCGGTGCAGCGGGTCGCACAGTCGCAGCTGCAGGGGCAGAAGGGCGCCATCGTGGCGCTCGACCCCACGACCGGCGCGCTCATCGCCTCCGCCTCGGCGCCGACGTACGACCCGGCCCGGCTCGAGGCGCGCTGGTCCGCGTTGAGCAAGGATCCGGACGCCCCCTTGCTCAACCGGCCCACCCAGGGTCTCTACGTGCCGGGCTCCTCGTTCAAGGTGGTCACCGCCTCCGGCGGTCTTGATACAGGCAAGGTCACCCCCGACACCGACTTCGTCGACACCGGCACGTACGTCGTCTTCGGCGGCAAGGTCACGAACTACGGCGGGGCCGTGTACGGGCCCAACGACTTCACGCTCGCGATGACCCTCTCCATCAACACCACGTTCGCCAAGGTGGGGAACCTGCTGGGTCGCAAGCGCCTCATCTCGGCCGCCGAGAAGTACGGCTTCTACCAGACGCCGCCGCTCGACCTGCCGGAGGGCGAGGTGGTGCCCAGCGGACGCTACGGCAAGAAGGGCCTGCTGGCTCCGGGAGCCTTCATGGACCCGCTCGACGTGGCCTGGGCGGCGTGCGGCCAGGAGCGGGTGCTGGCCACGCCGCTCCAGATGGCGCTCGTGGCCGGCGGCGTGGCCAACGGCGGCCGCGTGATGAAGCCGTATCTCCTCGACCAGATCCTGGCCCCGGACGGCTCCGTTGTGCGCAGGACGCAGCCCGAGCAGTGGCTGGTGGCGACCAGGGCCGCGACCGCGGACGAGCTGAGCTCGATGATGCAGAACGTGGTCAACGCGGGCACGGCGACGGCCGCCGCGCTCCAGGGCATCCAGGTGGCCGGCAAGACCGGCACGGCGGAGAAGGGTGACGGCAGCAACCTGGCCTGGTTCATCGGCTTCGCGCCGGCGGACGATCCCAAAGTCGCCGTGGCGGTCGTGATCGAGGAGACGCAGTCGACCGGCGGCGAGGCGGCTGCGCCGCTCGCCGCCGCCGTGATCAAGCAGGCGCTGGCCCAGCCCGACCTGCCGTGACGGGCAGGTCCGGCGCACCCGTGGCAGGACGCGACAGCATGAAGGAGAGAGGCAGGCGGATGTGAGCGACGTGTTCCAGCCAGAGCAGGTGGTCGGGGGCCGGTACCGCGTGGTGCGCAAGCTGGGCGGTGGCGGCATGGCCGACGTGTACCTGTGTGAGGACCTCACCCTCGGGCGTCACGTCGCCATCAAGGTCCTGCTGCAGCGGTATCTGAACGACCCGACGTTCGTCGAGCGGTTCCGGCGGGAGGCCAAGGCCGCCGCCGGCCTCAACCAGCAGAACATCGTCAGCATCCACGACTGGGGCGAGGTGGGCGGCACCTACTACATCGTCATGGAGTACGTGGAGGGGGAGACGCTCAAGGACCTCATCCGCCGGCGCGGCCGCCTCAGCGGCAGCGAGTCGGTAGCCGTGACGCTGCAGCTGCTCGCCGCCGTCGACTTCGCCCACCGCAGCGGCATCGTGCACCGCGACATCAAGCCGCAGAACGTGATGATCGACCGCGGCGGCACCGTCAAAGTCATGGACTTCGGCATCGCGAGGGCGGGCGACTCCGGCATGACCGAGGCGGGCTCCATCCTCGGCACGGCACAGTACCTGGCGCCCGAGCAGGCCAAGGGGCATCCGGTCGACGAGCGTTCCGACCTGTACTCGGTCGGCGTCTGCCTGTACGAGATGCTCACCGGGACGGTGCCGTTCAAGGGAGACAGCGCCGTCACCGTCGCGCTCAAACACGTCAACGAGGTGCCGCGCGAGCCGTCCGAGCTGGTGCCGGGCATGCCGTACGCCCTCAACCAGATCGTGCTCAAGGCGATGGCCAAGTCGCCGGCGGACAGGTACCAGTCGGCGGCCGAGTTCGCACGCGACCTGCGTTCAGCCAAGGAGGGCGGCCCCGTCCAGGCGGCCGCCTTCGACGCGGACGGGGAGCGCACGCGCGTCATGGCCGGCGCGGCGGCCACCGGCGTCACCGCGGCCGAGGCCACCTCGGTGCTCGACCGGCAGCCGCCGCCGCGGCGCAAGAAGCGCAAGGGGCCGCTCATCCTGGTGCTCCTGCTGCTGGCGATCATCGCCGCCGTCGCCGCGGCGCTGTGGTGGACGATGAGCGGCGACAAGGTCGAGGTCCCCCAGGTGGTGGGCCTCAGCCGCGCCGCCGCCGCCAGGGTGCTCGAGCGGGAGGGCTTCAAGGTAGACGTCAAGGAGGAGTTCTCGGACCGCGTCGCCGAGGGCTTCGTGAGCCGCCAGGCGCCCACACAGGGGACCAGGCTCCGCGAGGGGGCCACGGTCGACATCTGGGTGAGCAAGGGCAGCCAGAAGGCGGACGCCCTGCCTGACTTCACGGGCTGGACTGCCGACGCCGTCGACGACTGGCTGGCGGAGCACGACCTTGATGGCGAGCCGCACACGGGGCGGTCCAACGCCGTCAACGAGGGTCAGGTGTTCCGTCAGGATCCACCGCCGGGCACCGAGCTCAACCGGGGCGACACGGTCAAGTACTGGGTGAGCAGAGGCAAGCCGCAGACCGAGGTCCCGGACCTGGCCGGTCGGTCCCAGGCCGAGGCCGAGGCGGCGCTGGACGACGCAGGCCTGGAGTTGGGGACGGTCTCGCAGGAGCAGAGCGACTCCGTCCCGGCGGGCGTCGTGATCCGTCAGGATCCACCCCGGGGCGAGCGAGTGGACCGGGGCTCGTCGGTGAGCATCGTCGTCTCCTCCGGTGCGCCGACGCCGACGTCGACGCCCACACCGACCACGAGCCCCTCGGGGGTCCAGGTGCCCAACGTGTACGGCATGCAGTCGGCGGTCGCGGAGCAGGAGCTCGCCGCACTCGGCCTCTCCGTCGACTTCCGCCAGCGGCCCAACACGGGGCAGCAACCCGGGACCGTCGTCGCCGTCAGGCCGGACGCCGGCAGCGTGGTGCCGGCGGGGTCCACGGTGGTGCTCGTCATCGCCTCATAACGGCTGGGGGAGCCACCCGTCCCGACGCCGTCCGTGGCCTCGGCAGATGCAGAAGGGGCGGGCCGCCGGCAGGCGGCCCGCCCCTCTTCGTCGCTGCGTGGGTCTCGCCGGTCAGGCCGGACTCAGACCCAGCCCTTGCTCTGGAGCAGCGGCACCAGGAAGTAGATCAGGAAGCCGACGCTGGCGATCCACAGCATCCAGCTGACCTCGCGCGCTTTGCCCTGCACCACGCGGATGAGCGTGTAGGCGATGAACCCGAAGCCGATGCCGTTGGTGATGCTGTACGTGAGCGGCATGATCGTCATGATCAGGACCGCCGGGATGCCGAAGGCGAGGTTGCCGAAGTTGATGGCGGCCTTGGCCTCGGCCGTGTCGTGCTCGGCCTCGGCCTCGCCCTTCGTGAGCGTGGCCATCATGAGGAACCCGACGATCACGAGCGCCGGGGCGGTCGCCGCCGCGGGCACGATGCCGGCGATGGGCGAGATGAACATCGCCGCCAGGAACAGGATGCCGGTGACGATCGCCACCCAGCCGGTGCGCCCGCCCTGGGCGACGCCGGCGCCGGACTCGATGTACGTGGTCGCCGACGAGGCGCTCACGGCACCGCCGGCGATGGCGGCCACGGAGTCGACGAGGAGCGGCTTGTTCACGTCCGGCAGGTCGCCCTTCTCGTCGAGGTAGCCGGCCTGGCCGCCGACGCCGACGAGGGTGCCCATGGTGTCGAAGAAGTCGCTCAGCATGAGGCTGAAGATCCACAGGATCGCGGCGGCGACGCCGAGCTTGGAGAACGCACCGAGATCGAAGGCGCCCACGAGGCTGAAGTCCGGCATGGCGATCACGTCGGTGGGGATGACGGCCGTCGCGTCGCCGAAGGGCGCCTTGTCGTAGGCGTAGTTGAGGATGATCGCCAGGATCGTGGTGAAGATGATCCCGAGGATGATCGCCCCGCGCCACCGCAGCGTGATCATGACGATCGTGATGGCGATGCCGAACAGTGCGCAGGCCACGGGCACGGTGGTGAAGCTGCCGAGCGTGACGGGCGTGCCGCTGCCGGCCACCACGATGCCGCCGTCGATGAGGCCGATGAACAGGATGAAGAAGCCGATACCGACCACGATGGCCTTCTTCAGCTCCAACGGGATGGCCTTGAAGATCGCCTCACGGAAGCCCGTGAGCACGAGGATCGTGATCGCCACACCTTCGAGGACCACGAGGCCCATGGCGCTCTTGAAGCTGAGGCCCTGACCGGCCACGAGGCTGAACGCCACCACCGCGTTGAGTCCCATGCCGGGAGCGATGGCGAAGGCGCGGTTCGTGACCAGGCCCATGAGGATGGTCATGATGCCGGCCACGAGGCACGTCGACGTGAGTACCGCCGCGAACGGCAGACCGTCGCCGCCGAGTCCCAGGATGTTCGGGTTCACGAAGATGATGTAGGACATGACGATGAACGTCGTGAGCCCTGCCAGGGTGTCGCGCTTGAGCGACGTGTTCCACTGCTTGAACTTGAAGAACCGCTCGAGCGCGTTGCCCGATCCGGCATCTACCGCTTGCATTGAGACCTCGTCCTCCTTCGGGGTCGTGTTGGGGCGATGACCGCGCGAGCATATCTTACTTGGGGCTCACGAGTATCTTCGTGAAGAAATCGATGTGGCGCTTTCGTTTGACGGTCGTTCGCCGCGCTGGCTATCCTCGTGGCGCGGCCCTTCGCGAGAGGATGTGCAGACACCCCGTATGGACGATATCCCCGGCGCTCTGGCGCTCTCCGAACTGGACGGCATGACCGTCCTCGACGTCGACGGGCAGAAGGTCGGCGAGCTCGTGGACGTCGTCGCCAGCACCGCCGGCGACCGGCCCGTCGTCACGGCCTTCTTCATCCAGCGGGACGAGGGCCAGCTCGGCGCCTCCTGGGGCCAGGTCGGCGAGATCGACGTGGACGCCGAGCGTCTGCTGCTCCGCGTCCCGCTGGCGGCGGTCGACGCGGCTTCCCTGCGCTCGGACGAGCTGTCGCTGGTCGACGCCGTGCTCGACAACCAGATCCTCGACATGCGCCGGCGCACCTTCGTGCGCGTGCAGGACGTGGTGCTGGCGCCGGTCGAGGACCACCTCGAGGTGGCCGGCGTGGATGCGAGCTCGGCCGCCCTGGCGCGCCGGTTCGGGCTGGGGTTCATCTCCCGCCGCCTGCCGAAGAAGAGCGGCGACTTCGTCCCCTGGACGGACGTCAACCTCATCGCCCTGCGGCTCTCGCGGCTCAACTTCGTCGAGGCGTTCGCCGAACTGGCCGAGCTGCACCCGGCGGACATCGCCGAGATCATCGCCCAGGTCGGCCCGCGCGAGCGCGCCGCGGTGCTGGCGGCGCTGAACGCCAACCTCGCCGCCGACACGCTGCAGGAGATGGACGAGGACCTGCGTCTCGCGGCGCTGCAGGAGATGCCGCTCGCCCGCGCCGCCAAGGTGCTGGAGAAGATCGAGGCCGACGAAGCCGCGGACATGCTGAGCGAGCTGCCGGACGCCCTGTCGCAGGAGCTCCTGGCGCTGCTGCCCGACAAGCGCGAGCAGGACCTGCGCCGGCTCGCCAGCCATCCGGAGCACACGGCGGGCTCGCTCATGACCACCGACTTCGTGATGCTGCCGCAGAAGGCCACGGCGGGCAAGGCGCTCGCCTGGATCCGGCGCGAGCGCCCCGAGCAGCACATGATGACCTACCTCTACATCGTCGATGCGGAGGAGCGGCTGCTGGGCGTGGTGAGCCTGCGCGACCTCGTGCTCGCGGCGCCGGACGACGAGATGCGGGCGATCATGGAGGACGATATCGTGCAGGTCGGGGTCGACGCCGACGAGGAGGAGGTCGGCCGCATCATGACCAAGTACGACCTGCTCGCCATCCCCGTGGTCGACGAGGACCGGCACCTGCTCGGCATCGTGACGCTCGACGATGCGCTGGAGGCGGTCGTCCCGGAGGACTGGAAGCAGCGCCTGCCGCGGATCTACCGCTAGCGGACGGGGGAGCGGCCGGCCCGGGAGCGGCCGGCGGGGGATCGCCGTCAGCAGACGGGCTGCGTGCCCGCCGGTGCCGTGACCTGCTCCCAGGCCGCGCTCCGGCGGGGCGCCCCGACGAGCGCGCCGAGGTCCAGGCGGAACCTCGCGACCTCGCCCTTCTCTTGCACGCGCGTGAACCCGCCGCCCTCGAGCACGTCCGGGTTGAACAGGTTGAGCCCCCGGAAGTACCCGCGGAAGGAGTCGCCCGGGCGCGTGTGGCGCAGGCCGAAAGCCTCAAGGGCCTTCACTCGCCGGTGCTTGAGCGCCGCCTCGATCTCCTGCAGGAGCAGTCTGAACCCGTGCAGGTACTCCTCGTCGTAGAAGTAGGCGCACGTGAGGAGGTACGCGTCGGGAGAGGGCGGGCCGGCCGGCAGGCAGCGGGCGCGCGGAGTGAGATGGGCGGCGGCGACGTGCATCCAGCCGATCACCGCGTCGCCGTCCACGAGCGCCCGGCCGAAGAAGCCCGCCTCACCCTCGGCCTCGCGCTCCCACTCGGCGCGGAGGCTCGGTCCGGCCGAGATGCCGGGCCGTGTGAGCCACCAGACGCAGCCGCTGCAACACGGCGCGAGCAGTTCCCTGCTCGCGCCGGTCAGGTCGACCGCCCTCACGACGGGGGGCGGTCGGCGACGTCGTCGATGTACACCTCGACGCGGGAGACGGGGTTGCCGGTCGTGCGGGTGAGGTAGCTGGCGCCGGCGCCAGCTACCGCTTCGCCCACGGCCACGAGATCGGACCCGGCCACCGCGACCAGATGGATCTCGAGCACCTGCCCGTCCTCGTCGGTGTCCAGGCGCACCGGCCCGTGACGCTCGAGGTGCACCTTCTCGCCCAGGCTCTGCAGCGGGTTGCGGTAGAGATCCTGGACGCCGGGGAGTTGCTTGACGGCGTCCCAGACGGCGCTCGTGACGACGTCCGGAGAGATGCTGGGTCCCTGTCCTGGCTGCACGGTGCGGTCCTCCTTCGCTGGTGCGGGGAGTATATCGCCGGGAGCCGACGGGCGGGGGTCGGTCATGTTGCCACTGCGCGAGGGGCTCCCCTATACTCGCCTCTCGTGGGGGGCTCGACTGCCCCCCTCATCGCGCAGGCGACCCGTATGACGAACACCGCCACCATCACCATCTATCGCGCCGACTGGGTCCTCCCGGTCGCGGCGCCCATACAGCCCGACGGCGCCGTCGCCGTCGGGCCGGACGGGCGCATCCTCGCGGTCGGTCCGGCGCCGCGGCTCGTGGCGGACTTCCCGGACGCCGCGCTCGTCGACAACGGGCGGTCCATCATCATGCCCGGGTTCGTCAACTGCCACAGCCATCTCGAGTACACGAGCTTCCGCGGCATCCTGGACGACGCCGAGTACGCCGACTGGATCATCAGCCTCGTCGACGTCAAGGCGTCGCTCACGCCCGAGGAGTACCTCATCAGCGCGAAGCTGGGCGCGCTGGAGGCCATCTCGTCGGGCATCACGACCATCGCCGACACGAGCTACGGGGCGACCACGCTGGAGGCGGCGGGGGGCGCCGGCCTGCGCGGTCGCGTGTACCTCGAGGTCTTCGGCGTCGACGACTCGCACTTCGACGACACCATGGCCGACGTGGAACGCCGCATCGACGACGCCCTGGGCGCGGCTCCGGCGACCATCGACGTCGGCCTCGCGCCGCACGCGCCGTACACGGTCTCGAGCCGGCTCTACCAGGCCGTGAGCGCGCTGGCCCGCGAGCGCGGCCTCAAGGTCATGAGCCACGTGGCCGAGAGCCGGGAGGAGCTCACCTACATCCGCTCGGGGTCGGGCAAGTTCGCCCACGACTACCGCGAGAAGATGGGCTGGGAGCGCATGCTCGTCCAGCCCTACGGCGTCACGCCGATCAAGTACCTGCAGCAGTGGAACGTGCTCCACCGCGACTTCATCGCCGTCCACTGCGTCAACGTCACCCGCGACGACATCCGCATCCTGCGCGACAAGGACGCCGCCGTGGCGCACTGCCCCAAGAGCAACGCCAAGCTCGGCTGCGGCGTCGCGCCGCTGGCCGACCTGCTGCACGAGGGCGTGCGCGTCGGACTGGGCACGGACAGCCCGGCGTCGAGCAACATCATGGACATGTTCGACGAGATGCGCACCATGCTCTTCCTGCACCGCGCCACCGAGCGTGACGTCGGCGTGCTCGACGCCCGCTCCTGCGTGCGCATCGCCACGCTGGGCGGTGCGGAGGCGCTCGGGATGGAGTCCGAGGTCGGCAGCCTGGAACCCGGCAAGTGGGCCGACCTCATCGCCGTCGACGTCTCACGGCCGCACTTCGCGCCCATCACCGACCCCTACTCGGCGCTCGTGTACGGCGCCAACCAGGACGACGTGCGGCTCACCGTCGTCGGCGGGCGCGAGCTCTACCGGGACCGCGCCCATGTGGGCGCGGACACGGACGAGGTGCGCGCCCGCGCCGTGGCCGTGCGCCAGAAGCTGCAGGATCGTGTGCTCACCGGCGCCGTCGAGGTCGGCGGCGCCGAATCCGGGTGGTGGCAGGCCGCCGCCCCCGTCATCCATCGAGAGGAGATCGTTTAAGTGCTGCTCGACCGCCGCAAGGTTAAGTTCTGGCAGAAGATCGTCTTCAGCTTCATGGCTGTGTTGATGGTCGTCTTCATCATGGGGTACGCAGGTTTCTCGTGGCTCGGCTGTGACGAAGAGCAGTCGGCCTCCGAGCAGATCAATCAGGAGGTGGTGGCGCAGGAGTCTGCCGCCGCGGCGGCGTCCGAGGACCCGCAGGAGTGGGTCGAACTCGGTCAGCTCTACGTCGAGCGCGGCAGCCAGTCCCCGCAGGAGTCGGACGCCCACAAGGCCGACCTGAACAAGGCCGCCGCCGCCTACACGCGGGCCGACGAGCTCCTCAAGAAGCAGGGCGGCAAGGGGGTCAAGCAGCAGCGGCTGGACGTGCTCAGGAGCCTCGTCGACGTCCAGCTCTACCTCCAGGACTTCGCCGGTGCCACGGCCACGTACGGCATCATCACCAGCCTGACGCCCAAGGACCCACAGGCCTACTTCGAGATGGCCAGCATCGCCATCAACGCGGGCGACACCGACACTGCCCTGCTCGCCTTCAACCGGTTCCTCGAACTCGATCCCGACTCACCGGACGCTCCGGCGGTGAAGGAGTGGATCGAGCAGAACAAGCCGTCGAAGTCCTCCTCGCCTTCCGAGTAAGGGGTCTGGCTCATGCCCGACATGTTCAGCGTCACCTCCGAACGTCACGACGACGACCTCGGCGTGGTGGTCCTCAGCGGTGAGGTCGACATCTTCACCGCACCGCAGTTCAAGGAGTGCCTCCTCGAGCTGCTCGACTCCGGCGTGAGGCGGCTCGTGGTCGACCTCAGCGAGGTCACGTTCATCGACTCCACCGCGCTCGGCGTGCTCATCGGCGGCGTGCGCCGCGTGAACGGCGTCGGCGGCGCCATGGCGATCGTGGTGACGACACGGCCGGTCGAGCGGGTGCTCAGCGTCACCGGCCTCGACCGGGTGTTCTCCATGCACGCCACGCGCGACGAGGCCATCTCGGCGCTCGCCTGATCTCCAGCATCAACGTCATCCTCGACTGCCGGGTTTGCGCGGTGGTATTAACACCCGCAGTCCCGGTCCATCGACTCGCGTCCCCATGAGGTTGCAGTGAAGCTCATCGTCACAGAGAAGGATTCGGCGGCCAGGAAGATCGCCGAGATCCTCGGAGGCAAGCCCACCGTCAAAGAACACGGTCGCGGCCGTCAGAAGGTCAAGTCGTACCACTTCGCCTACGAGGGCGACGATGCCGTGGCGATAGGGCTGCGGGGCCACGTCATGGAGACGGTCTTCCCGAACACCTACAAGCGCTGGAGCCTCAAGTACCTGGGCGACATGATCGAGAAGCCGGATCTGGCCTGGGTGGTCGACGGCGGCGCCGCCGGCACGCTGGCGGCGCTCAGATCTGTCGCCAAGGGCGCCACCGAGCTCGTCATCGCCACGGACTACGACCGCGAGGGCGAGCTCATCGGCCACGAGGCGCTGGAGATCCTCCGCGGCGACGCGCTCAAGCACAACCCCGGGGACAAGCCCGAGAAGAAGAAGCGTAAGGCGGCCGGCAAGGACGGCGCCGAGGCGCGCGCCAAGGCGCCGGCCCCGGAGCCGGGCAACGGCGACCCGCGCGTCAAGCCCATGCTGCCGGCCGCCGTGGTGGACCGGCACGTCCGCGTGCGCTACTCGGCCTTGACGCCGGAGGAGGTCAAGGCCGCCTTCGCCAAGCCCTCCACGGTCGACTTCAACCTGGCCGAGGCGGCCCATTCCCGCCAGGACATCGACCTCATCTGGGGGGCGGTGCTCACGCGCTTCATGTCGCTCGCGTCGTACCGCTACGGCTCGGACTACCTCTCCGTCGGGCGCGTCCAGTCGCCGACGTTGCGGCTGGTCGTCGACAGGGAGCTCGAGCGCCGGGCGTTCGTGCCCGTCCCGTACTGGGAGATCAAGGCCACCCTCGAGTACGACGGCGAGCCGTTCGAGGTCGCGCACGCCAAGGGCCGGTTCGACACCGAGGCGGCCATGCTGACCGCGTACGACGCCGCCCAGGTCGAGATCGCGGAGGTCACCGCGTACAAGGCGGAGCCGCGCCAGGACAAGCCGCCGGCGCCGTTCAACACGACCGCGCTCATGAGCGCGGCGTCGGGCGCCGGCATGTCGCCTGCCCGCGCCATGCGCGCCGCCGAGTCGCTCTACCTGGACGGCCTCATCAGCTATCCACGCACGGACAACACGGTCTACCCGGCGTCGCTCGACCTGCGCGGCAGCCTGCGCGAGCTCGCGCGGTGGCAGCCGGTCGCCGCTACGGCGGCCCGGCTGGCCGGACAGGACAGGCTCACGCCCACCCGCGGCAAGAAGCGCACCACCGACCATCCGCCCATCTACCCGGTGGGCGTGCCCACGAAGGAACTGAGCGGCGACCAGGCCAAGGTCTACGACCTGGTCGCCCGGCGCTTCCTCGCCACGCTCCTGCCGCCCGCCGTCATCGAGCGGCAGCGTGTGGACATCAGCCTCGGTCCCGAGCCGTTCCTCGCCTACGGCGCGCGGGTCGCCACGCTCGGGTACCTCGAGGTGTACGAGAAGTATGCCGCCAAACGCGACCGCCCGTTGCCGCCGCTCCAGCCCGGCGACGCCCTCAAGGTGCTCGACGTGCGCTCCGAGGCCAAGGAGACACAGCCGCCGGGCCGCTACGGTCAGGGCAAGCTCCTCGAGAAGATGGAGGAGCTCGGTCTCGGCACCAAAGCCACGAGGGCGGACATCATCCAGCACCTGTACGACCGAAACTACGTGCGCGACAACCCGGTGGAGCCGACGGAGCTCGGCATGGCGCTCATCGCCGCGTTCGATGCCGCCATGGAGAAGGCCCCCGTCGACATCTCCTCCAGCGAGATGACGGCGAAGCTGGAGCGCGAGATGGACCGCATCAGCGAGGGCGAACTGCGTCGCGACGAGGTGGTCCGCGAGAGCCAGGAGATGCTCGAGCAGGCCTGGAAGCTGCTCGACGCCCACATCGACGACATCAGAGACCGCATCAAGAGCGGCGTGCGCGAGGACCTCACGCTCGGCGTCTGCAAGAACTGCGGCGGGCAGCTGCGCGTGCTCCGCGGCAAGACGGGCAAGCGCTTCGCGGCCTGCGTCGGCAAGGAGGGCGAGGAGCCGCGGCAGCCGGTCGCGGAGGGCGAGCGGCCGCGGCGCGGCTGCGGCCAGACCTTCCCGTTGCCGCAGCGCGGCACCATCGTGCCCACCGGCAAGCTCTGCGCCGAGTGCGGCTGGCCGGAGATCAAGGTGATCGGCGGCGGCGGGCGCGGCAGGCCGTGGGTGCTCTGCGTGGACATCGACTGCCCCACCAAAGAGAAGTACCGGTCGCGCAAGAAGGCCGGCTGAGGCCGGGCGGAGGAGACTCGATGCCTGCGCGAGACCGGTCTGCCGAGCGGCGCGGCGTGCTCATCACCCTCGAGGGGGTCGACGGCTGCGGCAAGAGCACGCAGGCGGCCCTGCTCTGCGGGCGCCTGGCCGCCTGCGGCCTGCCCGTGGGGCCGGCGTCCACGCCGGGCTCGGTGATCCGCGAGCCCGGAGCCACGCCGGCCGGCGAGGCCATCCGGCACGTGCTGCTGCACGGTCCCGCGCACATCGCGCCGTGGACCGAGGCGCTGCTGTACGCGGCGGCGCGGGCCGAGCTCGTCGAGACGGTCCTGCTGCCCGAGCTCGAGGCCGGGCGCGTGCTCGTCCTGGACCGGTTCGTCGACTCTTCGCTCGCGTATCAGGGGTTCGCCCGGCGTCTGGGAGTCGACGAGGTCCTCGCCGTCAACGAGCCCGGGCTGCACGGGCTGCTGCCCGACCTCACGATCCTCCTCGACGTCGACCCCGTGGTCGGGCTCGCCCGTGCCGGCGGGGCCGGGGACCGCATCGAGGCCGAGGGCCTCGAGTTCCAGGAGCGAGTGGCGGCCGGCTTCGCCGCGCTCGCGCGGCGGTGGCCGGAGCGGGTCCGCCTTATCGACGGCTTCCGCAGCGTGGAGCTCGTGGCCGCCGACGTGGAGGCCGCGGCCCTCGAGGCGGTGGCCGACGCCGGCCTGCGGCTCGGCGCCTGAGGAGCGCGTCGTGTTCTCGGGCATCCCAGGGCAGGCGCAACCCAAGGCGTTCTTCGAACGGGCCTTCCGCGAGGGGACCCTGGCTCACGCCTACCTGCTCGCGGGCCCGGAAGGCCTCGCCAAGACCGAGTTCGCGCGCGAGCTCGGCGCGGCGCTCGTCTCGAGGTGCGGCGACTGCGGCGCCTGCCCGGACTGCGAGCGCGCCCGCGCCGGTCTGCACCCCGACCTGCACCTCCTCGAGCGCGAGGGCGACGTCTACCGCGTCGCGCAGATCGAGCCTCTCATCGCCGACCTCAGTCTCAAGCCCTTCTCCGCGGCGCACCGCGTCTGGGTTATCCCCGAGGTGGAGTACCTGAACCCGGAGTCGGCCAACAAGCTGCTCAAGAGCATCGAGGAGCCGCCGCCGCACGTGATCTTCCTGCTCGTCACCGACAGGCTGGACCGGGTGCTGCCCACCATCGTCTCGCGGTGCCAGGTGGTGGAGTTCCGGCCGCTCAGCGACGGGGAGGTCGTCGGCTACCTGGCCGAGCGGTACCAGGTCGACCAGGTCGCCGCCGAGGCGCTCGCGCGCCTCTCGCTGGGGTCGGTCGAGCGCGCCGCCCGGTTGGCTGCGGACGCCGCCGGTCCCCGCCGCCGCGAGGAGTACCTGCGCTACGCGGCGGCCATCGTCGCCGGCTCGCGCGGGAGCGGCGGGCCGGCGCCGGACGAGGCCTTCCTCGGCGTGCTCGCCCGCGAGCAGGCCGAGATCGCGGCGCAGGTGGAGGAGGACCTGCGGCGCCGCGTCGCGGAGCTGGAGCGGCAGTTCCAGGACAAGAAGGACCTCGAGTGGCACGTCGACCAGGTCGAAGCCCGGGCCAAGCGCGAGACGGTGCGCCGCAGCCGCCTGGCGGCTCAGGACGCGCTCGACCTGCTGGTCTCCTGGGTGCGCGATCTCTGGGTGGTCGCCTCCGGCGCCGACGATGTACTCTGGAACAGCGACCACCGCGACGCGCTCGTCGGGGCGGTCGCGGCGACGCCGGAGCACTATGCACGGCTGCTCGGGCTGACCGCCAAGACCCGCAAAGACCTGTATCTCAACGTCGACCAGAAGCTCGCGCTGCAGGCCATGTTCGCGCGCTTCGAGGAGGTCTCCAGCAGTGCCTAGGATCTGCAGCGTCGTGTTCCGCGGCGGCGGCCGGGTCTACCAGTTCAGCGCCGGCGACCTCGAGCTGGCTCCGGGAGACGGCGTCGTGGTCGACACCACGCGCGGCACCGACTACGGGCGGGTCGTCAAGGGCCCGGACGAGGTCGGGGCGGACGACGCTCCGCGCGGCCTGCGCAAGGTGCTGCGCAAGGCCACGGACGCCGACCTCGAGGCCATCGCCGCCCACCGCGAGGCGGAGCTCGAGGCCAAGCGCGAGTGCCGCGCGCTCGCCAAGGAACTCAAGATGGACGTCAAGGTCGTCGAGGCGCGCCAGGCGTTCGACGGTCCCCGGCTCACGATCACCTACTTCGCGGAGGAGCGCACCGACGCGCGCGAGCTGCAGAACAGGCTCGGCGACCGCCTCGGCCGCCGGGTCGAGCTCAAGCAGGTGAGCGCGCGCGACGAGTCGCGCATCGTCGGCGGCTACGGCCCCTGCGGGCGCAGCCTGTGCTGCGCCACCTTCGCCGGCGACCAGGAACCCGTGTCCATCCGCATGGCCAAGGACCAGAACCTGCCGCTCAACCCCACCAAGATCTCGGGCTGCTGCGGCCGGCTCATGTGCTGTCTCAAGTACGAACACGAGGTCTACGTGTCGTTCCGCAAGCGGGCGCCCAAACGCGGGGCGATAGTGCGGACGCCCGCCGGGGAAGGTAAGGTCACGGACCTGCTGGCTCCGGTCGACAGCGTCACGGTCGACCTCGGTGAAGGCCGGTCGGCGACCTTCAAGCTCGACGAGCTGGGTTCGGCGGCCGGGTCGGGAAGGAAGAACGATGGCTGACACGCACGCCGTGCTCAACGTACCGGCGGTCTCCTGCAACCACTGCAAGATGGCCATCGAGAAGGCCGTCGGCGGGCTCGACGGCGTCGATGTCGTCGACGTCGACGTCGCCGGCAAGTCCGTCAGCGTGGACTTCGACGCCGACGCCGTGAGCCTCGAGACCATCGAGCAGGCAGTCGAGGAGGAGGGGTACCCGGTCGCCGGGCGTCACGTCTTCGGCATCTGACCCGCCGACGTCGCGCCGTTTGGCAAGACCGCGGCAGGCTGGTACCATATCGCCTCGCACGCGCGTGGGCCGTTAGCTTAGTTGGTAGAGCAGGGGACTCTTAATCCCAAGGTCGAAGGTTCGAATCCTTCACGGCCCACCATCAGCAGTCCGGAGGGGACCTTCCGATGTCGACGCTGTGTCACTGGAGCGCACGGCTGCCCGGAGTCCTCGCTGCTCGCCGCGCCCT
>JAAZAR010000121.1 GCA_012514235.1 Actinomycetota bacterium | reverse complement strand
GAGCACGACCGAGAAGGCGCAGGAGAAGGTGGCCGAGATCCTCGCGGCCGCGCCCCCGGAGTTCCCCGCCGACCTCGGCGCCGAGTTCGACGCGATCATCGCGACGGCCGCCAGGGAGGCCGCCCGCGCCTGACGGGAGCACACAGCTGCGGTGCGGGACGGGCGGCCCCGCGACGGCCGACGTCTCCTGCCCGGGCCGGCCCTGCGCACGTTCCCCCATCCTCTTTATGGTGCGCAGGGCCGGCCCGCGGCGCGTCGTGGCTCTCCCCGTCGGCCCGGCGCCTGCGGTAGCATGTGATGCCGGCGCGGGACTCCGCCCGCGCCGTCCATTTGTGGGGAGCCGTGAGGTGAGCACGCAGAAGGTCCGTCAACCCGGCCAGAGCAAGGATACCGACAAGCTGATCCGCCGGCTGTCGCTGGTCGCGCTGCTGCTCTCGCGCGGCGGCCAGCCGGTGAGCGCCGCCGAGATCCGCAGCCGCGTGGAAGGCTATCCGACGATGACGGAGGAGGCGTTCAAGCGGCGCTTCTTCGAGGACCGCGACGAGCTCCGCCGGCTGGGCATCGAGATCCGCTCCCACGAGGACCCGCTGGCGGAGACGGCCACGGAAGCGTACAGCCTCCCCGCCGACGCCTACTACCTGGAACCGGTGGCGCTGGACGGCGACGAACTGGCGGCTCTGGCCGCCTGCCTCGCCGTCCTCGAAGACCGCTTCGCCTACTCGCAGCCCCTTCGCCTTGCGCTCCTCAGCCTGGCTCAGGGACGTCCGGAACTGGTCACGGAGGCCGAGGCGCCGCCGCTCACGGTACTGCCGGAGGCGCACGGGCCGGTCGCCGCGCTGCCCAAGCTCCAGGCGGCCGTCGCCGAGCGCAAGACCGTGACGTTCTCCTACTACGCCATCACCACGGACACCGAGTCGGAGCGCATCGTCGACCCGTATGGTCTCCAACTGGTGGCCGGCGAGTGGTACCTCATCGGCTGGTGCCACCTCCGTGAGGCCGTCCGCACCTTCCGCCTCTCGCGCATCCGCTCGCAGGTCAGGTTCCACACGCGCCGCCCGCACGACTTCTCGCCGCCGGACGACTTCGACCTGGACGCCTACCGCGACCGACCCGCCTGGCAGCTCGCCGAGCCCCGCGGGAGCGCCCGGGTGCGCGTCTCCCCCGCCATGGCCTGGTGGGTCGAGGCCCACTGGGCGCACTGCGGCCGCGTCGACCACGAGGACGACGGCTCCATCGTCTACGAGACGCCCTACGCGGACGCACGGCCCCTGCTCGGATGGGTGCTGGGCCTGGCGGACGAGGCCGAGCTCGTCGAGCCCGCGGAGCTGCGCGCGCAGCTGCGCGCGCAGCTGGACGGGCTCGCCGAGCTCCTCGACGCCCCCGCGCCGCCGCGCCCCACTGCTGCGCGCAGCACGGAGAGACCGCGTCCGGCTCGGCCTCGGAGGCGGCGGCCGGCGACCGACGACCTGCGCGTGGAGGTCGACCGGTTCACCCGGCTCACCGCTCTGGCCAGCTACCTCATGCGCGCCTGCAACGAGGACCAGGCGGTGCTCGATGTCGCAACGGTCCGCTCGGACCTCGGCGTGACCGCGAAGCAGCTGCGCGACGACGTCGCCCTGCTCAACATGGTCAACTTCGGCGGCGACGGCCTGCTCCTGTACGCGGAGTTCACGGGACGGGGCAAGCTGGAGGTGTCGTGCGAGCTGGCGGGACCGACGCTGGCGCGTCCCGCCCGCCTCTCCCCCCTCCAGGCCGACACGCTGCTGCTGGCGATCGAGCTGGTCGGCGCCCACCTGCCGACGGCGACGGGCGCCGCCCTCGCCAGCGCCGCCGACAAGATCCGCGCCGTCCGCGGCGGCGCCCCGGCGCTCGCCGGCGGCGACCTCCTGCTGCCGGCGGACGAGATCCTCCGGGACGTCAACCGCTCCATCGTCGAGCGGCGGCTCCTGCGCATCGAGTACTGGACCGAGGGCACGGACGTGGTCAAGGAGCGCGTCGTGGAGCCCTACCTCCTCGTCCACAGCCGCGGCGAGTGGTACTACGTGTGCTGGTGCCGCACCGCAGGAGGCACGCGCGTGTTCCGTGTGGCGACCACCAAGAGCGCGCGGCTCCTGCAGGAGACGTTCGAGCCGCGCGGTGACGTCGAGCTCGACCTGTACCGGCGCGAGGGCGTCCCGGCCTCGGGCGCCTACGCGCCCAAGGCCGCGACCGTGTGGTTCAGCCCTGTGGTGGCGCGCTGGATCGCCGAGCGGCAGCCGGTCGAACCGCTCCACGACGGATCCTGCCTCGCGAGCCAGCCGTACGTGGACGTGCGCTGGCTCGCCTCCCACCTGCTGCGCCTGGGCGCCGAAGCGCGCCCGCTGGAGCCGCCGGAGGCGGTCGAGGGCGTGCGCGCCGTCGTGGACCGGCTGAGAGAGACTTACGCGTGATCGCCGCCGCCGCCGACAACCCCGTCCTCTACGGCGCCTACGTGGCGGCGTGGGCGTTCTTCGCCTATGGGCCCCAGCTCGTGCTCTGCATGCTCTTCGCATGGTCGGGCTGCAGGCGCGCCGACGGCGACAAGCTCACCTGGCTCACCGCCGGCTTCCTCTGGTCGCTGCTCCCGCTCGCCGGCGTCGTCGCCATGTGGTGGACGTGGCGTCGCGCCGGCCGGGAGGGCCGGGGGGCGAAGCCGGTCTCGGCATGAGCGGCCCCGGCGGCCCGTCCGCCGGCGAGCAGGCCTGGGTGTGGTGCGGGTCCCACCGTCTGCCGGTGCCGCGCGCCGCCAGGTTCGAGCCCCCGGCGGCGCTGGGGCCGGTGCCCGACCTCGCGGCCGCGATCGCTGCGGCGCTCGCGCGGCCCGTCGCGGCGCTGCGCCTGCGCGACGTCGCGCGCGGCGCCCGGTCCGTGCTCGTCACCGTCCCGGACGCGTCGCGCCCATGTCCCAGCGCGCCTGTGCTGGCCGCCGTCCTGGATGAGCTGGGGTCAGCCGGCGTGCCCGACGCCGCCGTGGCCGTCGCCGTCGGTTGCGGCCTGCATGCGACCACCAGCCCGGCGCAGAGGAGACGTCTGGCCGGCGCCTCCGTCGCGTCACGGGTGGAGGTGACCGACGCGCAGGGCCTCGAGACCGAGACGGTCCACCTCGGAGAGACGTCGCTGGGCGCCCCGGTGCACATCGCGCGGAGGGTGGCGGAGTCGGACCTCGTCGTCACGGTGGGCGTCGTGGAGCCCCACCTCTACGCCGGCTTCTCGGGAGGCGTCAAGGGCGTCGCCATCGGCTGTGCCGGCCACGAGACGATCGCCTGGACGCACCGCCCGGCGTTCATCTCGGAGCCGGGCGTCGCCGTCGCCTCCCTGCGCGGCAACCCCTTCCAGGCCACGCTGCGCGAGATCGCCGCCCGCACCCCCCTGCGCTGGGGCGTGAACCTGGTGCTCGGCGACGACGGCGTCGCGGCCGTCCGCGCAGGGGACCCGTCGGCCGTCCAGGAGTCGCTTGCCGCCGCGGCGGCGCCGGCGTGGCTGCGCGCCGCCGGCGGGCCGTACGACGTGGTCGTGGCCGGCGTCCACGCGCCCAAGAGCGACGGACTCTACCAGGCGAGTCGGGCGGCGACCTATCTCGGCCTCGCCGCCCGGCCCGCCGTCCAGCGGGACGGACTGATCGTCCTGTGCGCCGACCTCCCCCTCGGGCCCGGGGACGGGCCCGGCGAGCGCAGCTTCCTGGACGTGCTCGCGGCCGCCGCGTCGCCCGCAGAACTTCTCGCGAAGGGCCTTCGGGAGCCGCTCGGCCCCGGCGGCCAGCGCTCGTTCGTCGTCGCGCGACTCCTCGAGCGCTGCCGCCTCGCCGTGGTCGGCGCCCAAGACGCGCGGTTCCTCGAGCCGCTCGCGCACCTCGGCGTGGCCGCGTTCGACTCCGTCGACGCGGCCCTCGCCGCCGAGGACGAGCGGCTCGGCCGCCGCGCGTCCGTCCTCGCCGTGGCCGACGCCATGACGACGGTCGTCACCGCCTCCTGAGCCGCGGCACGCCCCCTCCGCGCCACACTCCTCCTCACGTCCCCTCCGTTCGTTCGCGTTTGGAGCGTGGGATAACTCAACCAGAGACGTTGTGAGGAGGAGACCATGACAGGTATCAGGATAGGCCGCCTCTTCGGCATCGACGTAGCCGTGCACCCCAGCTGGTTCCTGGTGCTGGTGTTCTTCGCGTTCGCGCTGGCCAACGGGTTCTTCCCGAACACGTATCCGCACTGGAGCGTGGCCACGACCTGGACCGTGGCGACCGCGGCCACCCTGCTGCTGTTCGTCTCCGTGCTCGCCCACGAGTTCGGCCACTCGCTGGTCGCGCGGTCGCAGGGCATCCCCGTGCGCAACATCACGCTGTTCATCCTCGGCGGCGTCGCCCAGCTGACGCGCGAACCGGACTCGCCCGGCCGCGAGGCCTGGATGGCCATCGCCGGGCCGCTCGTCAGCGTGGCCGTCGCGGCGGGGTCCCTGGGGGCCGCCTGGCTCCTGCCCGGCCCCGAGCAGCTCGTCGCCGTGCTGGCCTACCTCGGCGTCGCCAACGCGATCCTCGTCGTCTTCAACCTGCTGCCGGGGTTCCCGCTGGACGGCGGCCGGGTGCTGCGCGCCCTGCTCTGGCGGATCACGCACGACCGGTCGCGGGCGACGGCCTGGTCGACCACGGTCGGACGAGCTTTCGGCTGGGCGTTCATGGCCCTCGGAGGAGTGCAGATCCTCGTGGGCGGCAACCTCGGCGGCATCTGGCTGATCTTCATCGGCTGGATGCTCATCCAGGCCGCCAAGGCGACGGCCCAGCAGACGATGGCCGAGGAGCGGCTCGCGGGCGTCTCAGCGGCCACGCTCATGACGACCCCCGAGAGCTGGCTGTCGCCCTACATGACGCTGGACTGGGCCGCGCGGGACCGGCTGCGCGACTGGGACACGCGGTGCCTGCCGGTGTCACCGGAGGACGCCGAGTCCGAGTACGGCGGCCTGATGTGCGCCCGGGACCTGCAGCGCGCGGCGCGCGAACGGTACGACCGGGACCGCGTGCGGGACGTGATGACCCCCGCACCCAAGCTGCCGGCGGTGACTCCCGAGACGGAGGCCGCAGACGTCCTGCGGCTGCTGCGGGAGCGCGAGACCGACAGGGCGGTGGTCGTGGACCGGGGCGGGCACCTGCTCGGGTTCATCGACGTGGACGCCTTCTCCCGCTACCTGAACGCGGCGCGGCGGCCGCGCCGCCTGTCGCCGCCGTCCACGGCGGCCTGACGGGCGCCGCGCCGCCGTCTACGGCAGCTTGACGGCGACCACGGCGCAGTCGTCGGCGAGCACGCCGCCGGCGTACTCCTTGACGGTCTCCAGCAGCACGTCCGCGAGCGCCTGGGCGTCGAGCGGCAGGTTCGCCCGCACGGCTTCCCGCAGCCGCTCCTCACCGAACAGCACGCCGCCCCGGCGCGCGTCGGTGATGCCGTCCGTGTAGAACACGACGCACGAGTCCTCCGGCAGCACGGCCCGGTTGGTCGGGTACGTGGCGCCGCGGAAGATGCCGACCGGCACGTTGCCCTCCTCGGGCATCGGGAACTCTCCCGCGCCGGCCAGCACCACGGGTCTCGGGTGCCCCGCGCACGCGTACTCGAACATGTGCCGTGCCACGTCGAGGTAGGCCACGACGAGCGTGACGAACGGCTGGTTGGGGGTCTGCGTCATGACCGCCGAGTTGAGCCGGGAGAGTGCCTCTCCCGGCGAGCCCTCGGCGGCATAGGCGCGCAGCATGTAGCGGACCACGGCCGATTGGGCGGCCGCCGACAGGCTCTTGCCGCACACGTCCCCGACGATGACCATGAGCCTGCCGGGACCCAGCGAGACGAGGTCGTAGAAGTCGCCGCCGATGCGCGCCGACTCCGTGGCCGCGCGGTAGCGCACGCCGACCTCGATGCCGGGGATGGCCGGCGGCTCCATGAGCAGTGCCTGCTGGAACGTCTCGGCTATCGCATGTTCTCGCTGGTAGGCGATCGCGTTGTGCATGCTCGCGTTGAGCTGCGCCGCCAGCGTGACCAGGAGCAGGCGGTCCTCGTCGTCGAACTCCCCCTGCTGCTTGTCGGCCACGACCAAGGCCGACGGCTGAGGGGCGCCCTCGCCCTCGAGAGGCGCCACGAGCAGCGCGGCGTCGTGACCGGCGGCCAGGATGCCGTCGGCGCCGGCGAAACCCCCGCCGGCCGGCGCCGCTCCACGTGCGCAGCGCTCCAGCAGGTCGTCCTGCGCCGCCGCCAGCACGCTCGGCGACGCAGCGTCGGCCACCGCCAGCGAGCGCACGGCGACGTAGTCACCGGCGCCGGTGACCACCGCCGCCGACCGCACGTGCAGCAGATCGACGGCGGCGCGCGTGGCCTCGTCGAGCACCTCCTGCAGGTCGGCGCGGTCGAGCCGCTGGTTCAGGTCGACCGCGAACGACTGCAGGCGCTGCAGACGCCGGGCGAGGCGGTCGCGCCGCTCCGCCATGTCGCGCTGTTGGTCGAACAGGCGCGCCTTGTCGACGGCGAGAGCTGCAAAACGGCAGATGCTGCGGGCCAGCTCCACCTCCTCGTCCGAGAACTCGCGCCCCTCCGTGTCGTCCATGAGCTCCACCAGCGCCATGACGTGCCCACGGATGCGCAGCGGGATGATGAGCTCGGTGTTGTGGCCGTCGGCGCGCATGAGGTCCCGCTCGACGCTGTTCAGCCGGGGATCGTCCAGTGAGGTGACGATGACCGGACGGCGGCTGCGGATGGCCAGTTCGCTGGTGGCGAAGTAGTCGATGGGGTACTCGCGTCCCTTCCACTCCTCCTGGTCGAACGCACCGTGGTCGTAGCTGACGAGCGTGCGGATGACGCCGGCGTCCGTGTCGACCTCGTGGATCTCGCAGGCGGACATGTCCAGCGCGTCCAGCAGGCGGGTGGTCACCGTCTCGAGCACCTCGCCCATGTCGATGCTCTGGGCGAAGTCGAGGCTCGAGTCGCGCACGAGTTCGAGGTCACGCCTCCGCGTGTTGAGCTCGAACATGAGGCGCACGTTGTCCACGGTGACGCCCACGTAGCGGGCGAGGCCCTCGGCGAGCGACACCTGCTCGCCGCTGTACTCGCCCTCGTCCTGTGGGCGGTTGTAGACGAGCACGCCCACCTCGCGCTCCAGCGACCGCATGGGCAGCACGAGGACGCGCTCAAGGCGCACGAGCGCGGCGAGCGGCGCCAGCGGCGACGGGTCGCCGTCGGTGAAGTCGCGCGCGATGGCCACGTCCGTCTCCAGCGCCTCGGTGGCGAGCGCCAGGTCGGAGAACGGAGCCGTCAGGCTCCGGGGATCGATATCGAAACCGAAGGCGGCGCGGCCGACCCACTCCCCCTTCTCGAGGAGCAGCAGCATCCCGTGAGTAGCGTCGAGCTGCTCGCCGAGTCGCTCCAGCGCGTAGTCGAGCAGCTCGTCGAGGTCCGCGCGGGAGCGCCCGCCGCCGAGGATGTCCGCGCCCGCCTCGGAGAGCTGGGCGCGCAGCACGGCGTACTCGGTGGTCGTCGCCAGCCGCCTGAAAAGATACGCGAGCATGACGAAGGCGAGACCGATCATGACCGCGTAGAGCAGCACCAGCCCGCGGTCGACATTGAGGCTGCCTTCCCAGACGAAGACCAGCGCCGAGAGACCGACGGCCATCGCCACGGCGAAGACCACGGCGCGCCAGGTGACGGAGAGGGCGAGGAAGAACAGCGGCAGCACGTAGAGCCCGTTCAGCAGGTAGCCCGGGACGGCCATGTCGAGGAAGAAGACGGCAGCGATGCCGCCCGACCCGACCACGCCGCAGAAGACCGGGTGGGCCCGCAGCCAGGTCATGACGCGGAGCGTCCGGGGATGACGCCGCTGGAGCGCATCGAACGAGGCGTTGGTCTCGGCGACCGGCATCCCACCCCCATGGCCATCGTGAGTGACGGGCCACACAGACCCTACTACGACGCGCCCGGCCTGGCCACGGAGGCCGTCGGTGCGGCGCCGGGCGGGAGCCGCCGGAACGGCGGCTCAGCCCCGGCGCCGCACGCGCTCCAGCGTCTTCTCGCTGCGCAGTTCGCGCAGCGCGTCGCGGGCGATCCAGCGCCCGGCCCGCGCCGCGGGGTCCTTGCGGTCGGCGGCGGCCCGCGCCTCGGCCTCGCCCAGGATGGCCTCGGCCGTGGCGACCGCCGCCGCATGCAGTCGCAGGTTCCTCTTGCCGATGTTGCGCAGCGCCCAGTTGACCGCCTTCTTCACGTAGTTGCGGTCGTCCCCGGCCTGGCGCCGGCACGTCTCCAGGATCTCGACGAAGGCCTCGTCGGGCGCCGCCTTGTCCTGAACGGCCAGGGCGGCTGCCGTGGCGAACGCCGCCCGCTTGACCCATTCGTCCGGGGCAGCGCTCCACTCCCTCACCTTGTCGTAGGCGAACGGCGTCTTGTCGAAGAGGTTGGAGGTGACCTGGTCGCACACGTCCCACGAGTCGAACTCCGCCGCCCAGGCCTCCATCTGCGCCTCGGTGACCAGTGCCGGGGCGTCCACCATGCTCGCCAGCAGGCGAGCCTCGTGGTTGCCGGTCTCCCACAACGCCAGCGCGAGGTCGTGGTCGCACCCGAGCCGCTTGGCGACGCGGCGCAGCTCGTAGACCGAGACCCCGAAGGCCTCGTCCGTCCGGATGCCGTACCGGGCCATGCCGGCCCGCGCTTCTTCGCTGCCGAGCGGCGCGAGCTCCGCGAGGACGGCCTGTGCGCGGGCGGCGGCCTCGCCGGCCGTCACCTCGTCACCTCCGCGCCGCCGGCGTGACGCGCGACGACCATCGTCACGAGGCCCAGGGCAGGCCAGGGACGCGCTTGAGCGTCTTGCCCGCCGCGTAAGTGCCGCCGGCGACGAGGATGACGCCGGCGGCGAGGCCGGCGGCCAGACCGAAGGCTGCCGCCGCTTTGGGCCCGAAGAGCACCCGGCCGCCGGAGCCCACGTCCACGTGCCAGCCGAGCGCCATGCCCACGAGGCCGCGCTCGACGCGCACGCTCGGGGCGACGGCCACCCCGGCTCCGCCTCTGTCGATGCTCACGTCGCCGGCGGCCACGACCCACTGGGCGCCGCCCTTGTCGATCTTCACGTCACCGAGCGTGGGGACGGCGACAGCGGCGGCCATGGTGAGATCGGTGTCACCCCCGGAGACCACGGCGACGGACGCGCTCTGGCGCAGCTCGGCGCCGCCTCGGGCCGTCGTCACCGCGGCGGCGCTCTGCTCCAGACTGGCGTCGCCGGCGCGCACGAGGCCGACGAGGCCTCGTCTGACTTCGGCGGATCCCGGGGTTTCATCTACGCGCACGTGCTCCTCCATGGCTGTCCTCCTCCTCGGTGGTCGTGAGGAGCATTCCACCTGCGCCTCAGCTCTACGCGTGCATTCGTAAGGCTGAGGCGGCCGGCCGCGCGGGACGCCGCCTCTCGCCGGCGCAGCGCTCAGCCGCGAAGCTCGGCGTCGGCCGCCCGGAGGATCCTCGTGAGCTCGGCCGCCTTGTCCTCTTCGAGCGGCTCGGGCCGATAGTCGCGCCACAGCTCCTCCGCCCGCTCGCGCGCCACCTCGACCGGGTCGCGCATGCCGCCGTCGGGGGCGAGCTGGTGGGTGAGCGCCGGGGTGACCGCCGCCCGCATGTGCCGGCGCGTGTGCCGGTTGCCGAGGAAGTGCCCGCCGGGTCCCACCTCGGCGATCGCGCCCAGCGCCAGCTCCTCGTCGCTCAGGTCGATGTCCATGACCGAGTACCGCGCCCGCCGGTAGATGTCGTCGCCCAGGATCAGGTGCTCCGGATAGAACAGCGTGTAGACGTTGACCAGCCCGATGCTCGGCATGAGCTCCGAGCCCTCCTGCGCCGCCTGGGCGAGGTCGAGCGCCTCCTCCACCCCGGCCTGCCACGTCCCGGGCGTCGGCGAGTCGGTGCCGCAGGCGGCCGACTCGGCGGGCACGCCCCAGTGGTGGGCCAGCTCCGTGCTCATGGCCCGCGTGCGGCCGTCGAGCGGGAAGCTGACGAAGTTGCCCGACCGCGGGTCGGCCCAGCTCTGCATGATGCTGTGCAGCACGGGGGCTCCCGGGGTGGCGAGCTGCTGGACGACGCTGGCGGCGACGAGCTCGGCCGCCCCCAGCGCGTACGCGCCGGCCTTGGTGGCCGGCGCCGTCGTCCCGAGCGTCGGCATCGCGACCCAGGCGACGGGGATGCCGGCGGCCCCGAACACGAGCGCCGCCTCGATCGCGTCCTTGTCGACGACGAGCGGAGAGATCGTGCCGATGAGGTTGCTCATGACCGGCCGGCGGCGGAGCTCCTCGGAGCCGCCGGCGATGACCGTCGCCATCTCGACGGCGTAGCGGGCTTCGCGCTCGCCGTTCACCATCCCCTGCAGGTGCTTGACGGTGTTGTTCCAGCCGGCGTCGAGCTCGTGCAGCTGCGCCGTCTCGCCGCAGTCCCCCGCGCTCAGCGTGGGCCACCAGAACGAGATGCTGGAGAGCGCGTCCTGCAGGCGCGTGACGTCCGCCACGTCGGCCTTGACGGACGGACGGCGCGCCCGCGACCGGAAGTCGACGATCTCCACGCCGCACCCGTCCGTGGTGCAGTAGGTGCGGCCGTCGCCGACGGGGATGTCGCACGAGGCGTCGCGGGCGCCGAGGGCGAAGCGCCGCGGCGCCCGGGCCATCGCCTCGAGCACGAGTTCCTGCGGCAACCGGGCGATCTCGGTCGTCCAGTCCACCCGGGCGCCCGCCGCTTCGAGGATGTCCAGCGCCTTCTGGCTCTGGAAGCGCACCCCCACCGTCTCCAGGATGTCCAGCGTCGCCTGTTTGAGCGTGTCGAGCTGCTCCGGGGTGTGGTACGTCTGCCTGAACGCCGGTTCGATAGGCTCGATCGGCGGTCTCTCCATGGGTGTCACGCGCGGCCTCCCCGTCGCCTCCCGTCGTGCTGTCCGCCATTCATACCAGCAGACGACTTCCGTCACCAGATAGACAAGCTTCGCAGGAGGTCTCGCCGAGCCTGCGCGAACTTCGCGTGTCCGGAGGTCCGGCCGGTGGCTGCCGCGCGACGATTCCTGCCCGCGCGGCGCTCTGGTACCGTTCGCGGCATGGAGATGCGGGACCAGAGCCCAGAGACGCCAGGCCCGGGCGCACGCCCGCTCGTCATCGCGAACCCGTCGGCCGGGCGCGGGCGCACGGGGCGGAGTCTCCCCACGCTCGTCCGGGCGGTCCGCGACGCGATCGGCGACGCAGACGTCCGTGAGACGGCTCGTCGCGGCGACGCGGAGGCGCTGGCCGCGACGGCGGCCCGCGAGGGCCGCCGTCTCGTCGTCGGGCTCGGCGGCGACGGGACGCTCGACGAGATCGTCAACGGCATCTTCTCCACGCGGAAGACGAACGCGGAGCGCGAGTGGAGGCCGCCAGAGAGGGAGGCCGGCCACTTCCCCACGCTCGGGATCGTCGGCACGGGCACCGGCGGCGACTTCGGCAGGTCCCTCGGCATCCCGCACGAGCTCCGTGCCTACCTCGCCGTTCTGCGCGACGGCGAGGACCGCGCCGTCGACGTCGGCTGGGCGCGGTTCCCGGGCCAGGACGGCAGGCTCGTGCGGCGCGCCTGGATCAACGTCCTCTCCGCCGGCGTCGGCGGCCTGGTGGACAGGTACACGGCGGCCGCGCCGTCGTTCCTCGGCGGCCGCCTCGCCTACGCCCAGGCCACGCTCCGCGCCATCGTCATGTGCAGGCGCGTGAGACTCGTCTGCGACTACGTCGACCCGGACGGAGAGCGACGCCAGCTGCCCGTGGACGCGCACGCGGTGGCGGTCTGCAACGGCAGGATGTTCGGCGGCGGCATGAGCATCGCGCCGATGGCGAGGCTCGACGACGGCCTGCTCGAGGTGGTCGTCTTCCAGACCCGGACCCGATGGCGGCTCGTGGGGCGTCTCCAGACCGTCTACCGGGGGACGCACATCTTCGAGCCCGGGGTGGACCACTTCAGCTGCCGGGAGCTGGAACTGCGGCCGGCGGACCGGCCGGCGGGACGCCGGCCGCGCGCCGGCCTCTTTCCCCTCGACGTGGACGGCGACCCCCTGGGCGACGTCCCCGTGACGGCCGGCCTGGCGCGCGCGGCGCTCCACGTGCGCGCGCCCGTGACTCCCGGCTGACGGCGGCCCCCGTCCGAACCGCCGGCGCCGACGGCTCTCCTCAGCTGCTGAAGGCGAAGCCCTCCTCGCGGAACAGCCGCAGACACGCCGCCGCGGCGGCGGCGTCGTAGCGGCTGCCGGCGCCCTGCTCGATCTCCTCGAGCGCCGGCCCTATCCCGATCGCGGGACGATAGGGTCGGTGCGACGACATCGCTTCCACCACGTCGGCGACGGCGATAATGCGCGCGAACAGGCCGATCTCGTCGCCACGGAGGCCGTGCGGGTACCCGCTGCCGTCGAGACGCTCGTGATGCTGCAGTACGGCGTCGGTCACAGCGGCGGGGAGCTCTGCCGGCTCCAGCATCTCCCAGCCCGCCTCCGAATGCCCGCGGATGATCGCGAACTCGACGTCGCTGAGCTTCACCGGCTTGCTGAGGATCTCCGCGGGCACGCTGATCTTGCCCAGGTCGTGGACGATCGCCGCCAGCCGCAGCAGACGGAGATCGTCCGCCTGCAGGTCCAGCATGCGTCCGATGGCGACGCTGAGCTCCCCCACCCGCTTCTCGTGGCCGGCCGGTACGGATCCCTGGCACTCACGGCGCCGGAGAGCGTGACGACCATCCGTTCCATGGCCTGCTCGAGCTGGGCCAAGCCGAGGACGCGCTCCTCGAGAGCCCGGCGCCGCTCCTCCTCAACCACGATGGCGCGGCCCAGCACCCTGAAGAGATCGAGCTGGCTCTCACGCAGCGCGACATCGCACGTGAACAGACAGCTCAGCGCAGCGCTGGTCTCGCCTTCGACCTCTACGGCGAAGCCTGCGTACGTCCGCGCGCCCAGCAGCCGCACGATCGGAGAGGTCTCGGCGTAGGGCGTCGTCTGCAGGTCCCGCACGACCCACACCTCGCCGTGCGCCCGCTCGAACACGTCGGCATCCAGGCGCCCCTCTTCCCCGGTCGACCACGGCATGCCCTCGGGGACGTTCCAGCCGGCCTCGGTGACCAGCCGGCCGCCGCTCCGCCGCGTGTAAAGGACCACGTCCGCACCGGTGACCGCGGCGGCCACGCGGCAGATCTCCGAGATGTTCCGCCCGGCATCCGGGCCGAAGGTCAGGAAGCCGTCGGCGACGGTACGCAGGTTGAGCTCGTCCCAGCGCCACAGATGCGCGCTGGCGAGCTGGTCGGCGACCAGCCGGACCAGCGAGACGTCTTCGTCGCCCCACCGCCGCCACGACGTGCCCGGCTGCGTGCCGTCGCGCCCCGCCCCGTGCTTCTCGTAGGCGAGCACGCCGACCAGGGTCTGCTTCTGCAGCACCCGCACCGCGAGGACGGCGTCGGGCTCTGAGTCTCCAGGCGCGTCACGACCACGGTCCACGCCCACCTGCGAGTCGCCCGGTCCGTGCACCACCAGCGCCTCGCCGCGAGGCCACCGCGCCCGCATCCAGTCGAGACGCCGGGCCGCCAGGGACACGTCGCCGTCAGTGCACGTCCCGGTCTCGCCCAGCCACTCCCTCACTCCGTCCAGCCGCCCGCCGTCCGCAGCCAGCAGGTAGAGGCTCACCCTGTCGGCCCCGAGGTGCCTCCCCGTCTCTGCGAGCGCGAAGTCGACCGCGTCGAAGATGGTGTCGAACTCCGCCGCCGCGAACCGGCTGGAGACGCTGGCGACCATGCTCTCCAGCTCCACGCGCCGCCGTGCGGTCTCCTCGGCGAGCTTGCGCTCCGTGATGTCGTGCCCCACGCCGAAGTACCGGGGCTCACCGGGACCCGGCAGGGGGACGGCGCGCGCCTCGATCCAACGGTAGGCTCCGTCGGCTCTGCGCAGACGGTAGTCGCAGACGTACACCGCGCGCTCCGCAAGCGTCGACGCCCACGTTCGCCGCACCCGCTCGCGGTCGTCCGGGTGGATCGCCGCCATCCAGCCGTCGCCGCGTGCCTCCGGCTCTGCCTGCCCGGTGAACGCCGACCAGCTGTCGGTCGGCCCGTCCATCGCCCCGCCGGGCGCAGTCGTCCAGACGACCTGGTTCGTCGACTCGACGAGCGTGCGGAGGCGGAGCTCGCTCTCGGCGAGCTCCGCCTCCGCACGCCGGTGCGCCGTGACGTCGTGTCCCACGCCGAGGATCCCTTCCACCGTCCCGCCGTCCGACAGCAACGACTCGAAGCGCCAGTCGATCAGACGTTCGCTCTCGGTCGTGGTCAAGGTCGTCTCGAGCTCGGCGCTGTACGGCGGCCCGAGGAGGCTCTCCATTGCGGCGGGGAAGCGGATCGAGAAGGGAGGCGACCCCAGGAGGCGGAGCTCGCCGAACGGCTTTCCCTCCGCGCCGTCGGCGAACACCCCGAGGGCCCGCTTGAGCGAGGGAGACAGACAACGGATGCACCCGTCGCGATCGAGCTGGACGACGAACTCATGCGGGCTCTCGAGCAGAAGGTCGAGGATGGCACTGCGGCGGTGCTCGTCGACCCCTCTCGTCCCCGGCCCCTGGTCGAACACGAACAGCGCCCACGCCGCCAGCACCTCCCCCTCGGTCCCGTCGGCAGGCTCGGCCGTGGACACCGGACACGCGACGACGCGTACCCAGACCGGCGTGCCGCCGCAGGGCAGCAGGTAGTCCTCGAACGTCCGGGTGAAGAGGAGATCGTCGCCCACGCAGGATCCGGTGCGCTCGCTCCACCCCGGCATGAAGTCGTCCCAATCGGCACCGAGCTGCTCGTCGCCCGAGGTCCCGAGGAGGTCGAGGAAGGGACGGTTGGCGGCGAGCAGCACGCCGTCGGCCGTGATCACGCCGAGCGGCTGGCGGTGCGGCAGGTAGCCGACCACCTCGACGAGCTGCCGCAGCTGCGTCCGTACCGAATCGGGGACGCGCCCGTTTAGCCAGTCGGTGTGTTGCAGGATGGTCGCCGTCATCCCCCTTCTTATCGGCGGCAGGGGCGCGGGAGATGACTTTCGCGGGGCGGAGCGCGGGCGAGGTCGCGGGCCGTAAACGGCGTGGTCCGACCAGAAGCGGGAATGACGTACACGACCCGGCCGGACCGCGCGCCGACGAGTCGCGCGTCTCGGACCCCCCGGCGCGCACCGCGACGCGCGATCCGGCCGGGTCGGACACGACGCCGCGGCGAGGGCCGGTCCAGTGCCTCCGGCCCTCGCCGCGGCGTCGTGCGTGCGTCCGTCGCCGCGGCGTCGTGTCTGCGTCGGGACCGCAGGCGCCGGTGCTCAGCCGCCCGGCGGCGGCTTGTACTCCGGCGCCTTCCCCTTCGCGCGCTCGAAGTGTCCGGGATTGAGCCGCGAGCGCGAGATGCCGACCGTGAAGCCCCCCATGACCTGCGCCACGTCACGACTGCCGCAGGCCGGGCACAAGGCTTTCTCCTCGCGCTCTGAGAGCCCGCACATGATCTCGAACCGCTCGCCGCAACGCGAGCACGTGTACTCGTAGATTGGCACGGCCTGATTGTACGGCACGTCCAGGGTCTCAGCAGGTGTGGGGGCTCGGAGCCGTCGCCTCGGGCTGGTCGAGCGTGCGCGAGGCGCTGCCTCCCGTCAGCCTTCTTCGTCGGGCGCTTCTCCCGGCCAGGTGGCGAGCGCAGAGGCGATGAGGTGCTCGCAGGGTCGTTCGTTCGCGTCGCCGCAGGTGCACGCGAACGTCAGCTGCTCGCCGTCCATGCTCCACTCGGAGCCGACCACGTCGTCGCCGGCCTCCACCGACGTCAGCAGCTGCGACTCGGTGCGAGTGATGATGCGCACCGCGCCGGCTTCGACGGCCGACGCACCTCGGACGTACACCTCGATCGGCACCAGCTCCATCAGCGTCCGCTCGTCGAACCAGTCGTCGATGGCCGCCACGTCTCTCCCTTCTCCGGGTCCTTGCAGCCAGCGTACCCGCAGAGAGCGGGATCCAAGGGGGCCGGCGTCCGCGACGGTCGCCCGAAAGCAGCGAGGGCGCCGCGCGACCCTGCGGCCTCGCGGCGCCCCCACACTCGGCGCGGCCGCCGCCGTGCGGCGCCGCCGCCGTCTTCGCGGCTTCTCTAGCTCAGCGTCGCCTGGCCTGGCCGCCAGTCGACGGGACAGAGCTCACCGGTCTGCAGCGCCTGGAGGACGCGCAGCGTCTCCTCGGTGTTGCGCCCGATGTTGTTGTCGTGCATCACGGCGTACTTGAGCGTGCCCTCGGGATCGATGATGAACGTACCGCGCAGCGCGATGCCTTCGGGAAGCAGGACCCCGTAGGCGTCGGCCGCCTCGCGACGCATGTCGCTCAGCAGCGGGAAGGGGAGCGAGCCGCCGAAGTCGCGTTCGATCCACGCCTTGTGGCTGTGCTCGCTGTCGGTGCTGGCGCCGAACACCACCGCGCCGAGGTCCTCGAACTCGCTGTTGTGCTTGGCGTACCCCTGGATCTCGGTCGGGCAGACGAACGTGAAGTCGAGCGGATAGAAGAACAGCACCACCCACGTGCCGCGGTAGTCGCTGAGCTTCACGTCGACGAATTCACCGTCCTTGACGCCGGTGAGGGCGAAGTCAGGTGCGGGCTGACCTACCTGGACTGCCATGCTGCTCCTTTGTCGTGGATGGGCCGGGCGGCTGTGCCGCCCCCCGGCCCGGTCTTCGCGTGTGCGGCACAGAGTACCCCGCCCATTCCGGACCGAAACGGTCCGCGATAACGAGCGCCGGGCCGCCGGAACGGCGTCAGTACTTGTCCGGCGGCGGCGAGGAGAACTCGGCCGTGTACACCTGCTTGACCTCATGGCTGCCGCACTTCGGACACACGGCTTGCGCCTCGCGCTCGTCCATGTGACAGGTGACCTCGAACTCCGTCTTGCACTCGCTGCACACGAACTCGTAGGTGGCCATGGCTCACACCCCCTGGTCGCGACGACGTCCACATCGTGGGTCTTCCCCGGGCGACCCCGCCGATGACAGTTGAGAGCGCGGGAAGCGAGACATCCGTCTAGAGATCGAACCCGCTGCGCCCGCGCCCCGTCTCGCATATGCTGACATCCCCGCATGAATGGATCGCCCATGGCCATCGTCACGTACAGCAACCCCGACTACGGCTTCGGCGTCACCTTCGACGATTCGTCCGTCGTCCACACGGACGACACCGCGGACCCGCGCCTGGGCGCCGCCTGGAGCATGCGCATCCCCATACGGATCGCGGCCGCCGTCCTGTTCACCACACGTGACGCGACCATCGAGAGCGTCGCCCGCGGCCTCACCCCGAGCCTCCTCCTCACGACCGACGCGTTCCCCGTGCAGCCGGAGCGCCTGGGCATTTGGGACTGGGAGAAGGAGGCGGAGCGTAGAGGCCGCGGATTCCTCGAGATCACGCGCGCCAAAGCGCTGGAGGCGCTGGGCCTCTTCTGGCGCGGCTTTCCCGTGCTGCAGCTCACGACGGTTCCGCAGGCGGGCGCGGACCCGGGAGCACCGGTGGAGTGCCTCTCCCTGCTGCACACACCCCAGCAGACGTTCGCCATCGAGTTGGTCGTGCCCGTGAGCGACCTGGACGAGTGGTCAGAGCCGTTCCAGGCGATCGCCGACGGCTTCTTCCTCCTGCCGATCGAGCGTGAGGGCTTCATGCGCACGGGGCACCAGCACGCCTGGTCGGCGCGGATCGAGGCCACCGTCCAGCGCGAGGACGACCTCACGGACGGTCTGGCACGACGCTGAGAGCGCGCCGGCGACGAGCGGCGCGTGATCCCGGTGCGCCGCCCGCGGCCCGGCACCGGCTACCGCTTCACCCTGAGCTTCTTGACGTTGCTCGTGCCGGCCGCCGTCTTCACGGTCACCTTGACCGTGCCGACGGCGGCTTTCCCCGGCACCTTGCAGCGGATACGCGTGGCGCTCCACGAGAGATACTTGGCGCAGGTCTTGCCGCCGAAGCGCACCGAGCTCTTCCCGCGCTTGGCGCCGAAGTACTTGCCCGTCAGCGTGACCACGGCGCCGCGCCTGGCCGCCGTCGGGCTCACCTTGGTGATGAGCGGTGCCTTGGCCAGCGGCGGGGGCGAGACGCCGCCCGTCGTCGTGACGAGGATGGTCCCGAACTGCCCGCAGGCCCAGCCGTGCGTCGCGTCGGTGAAGACGACGCCGGCGAGGCTCCTGTCCGTCCCGGACGTTTGCGCGGTCCAGGTGGCGCCGCCGTCCTCGGTGGCGATGATCCTGCCCCACTCGGCGACCGCCCAGGCGTGCGAGGCGTCCGCGGCGTCCACGCCGGAGAGTCGCCACGTGAAGGCGGCGCCGGCGCTCTGGGGCGTCCAGTGCACACCGCCGTCGACGGTCGACAGGATCACGCCGCCGGCGCCGACCGCCCAGCCGTGGGAGGCATCGACGAAGCTGACGTCCGTCAGCTCGGCCGACGTGCCCGACGCCTGTGCCTGCCAGGAGGCGCCGCCGTTCGCGGTGGCGAGGATCACGCCGGCGTGACCGACGGCCCAGCCGTGCAACGCGTCGACGAAGGTGACCGCGGTGAGGTGCTGGGTCGTCGGGGACGCCTGACCGTCCCACATGGCGCCGGCATTGGCGGTGGCGACGATCGTGCCGCCCATGCCCACCGCCCAGGCGTGTGAAGATCCGGCGGCGGCTACGCCGTACAGGGTGCTGAACGTGCCCGACGTCTGCGCCTCCCAGCCCGCCCCACCGTTGACGGTCGCGACGACGACGCCGCCCTCTCCCACCGCCCAGCCGTGCGACACATCCGCGAAGGCTACGCCGTACAGCTCCTGCGACACGCCGGAGGTCTGCGGCGCCCAGGCGGCACCTCCGTTGGCCATGGCCCGCACCAGACCGGCCTCGCCGACAGCCCAGCCGTGCGAGGCGTCGGCGAAGTCGATGGCGCGGAACGACGACGTGGTGCCGGAGGCCTGCTGCAGCCAGCCGCCGGCGAAGACGTCCGGCGGCGCGACGACGATCGCGAGCAGTGCGAGGGCGACGGCGATGACTGTCGTCGCGGCGCGCAGGACGACGGGTCTGAGCGGACACTGACGGTGGCGGAACGCGACTGACTGCGGCACGACGGACCTCCCCCTCGGCGCGGCTGCGACCGCGCCCATACCCCTCCCCGGTAGTTCTCCGGGCTCCGCGTACTACTGTATCGAAGCGGGTCCGGGCGCGGGAAGGGCCGGTAGGCGCCGGTCGGGGACCGGCCCGGCGGGCCGGGAGGCGCCGGCTCAGCCGGGGCTGTCCGGTCCGGCGGGACTGCGGGGCGCAGCCGGGACGGCCTCCGCGAGCCGGCGCTTCCACTCTTTGCCGACCTTGTGTCCGGCGCCGATGTCGGAGGCCTTGTGCACGACGAGGGCGAGAGCGGCCGGATCGCCGGCGGCCGCGGTCGCCCGCGCCTCTGGGCACTCGCCGCCGTTGGGCAGCACGAAGGAGAGGCGGTAGCGGACGCCGGCGGCGGTGAGCTTCACGCCGCCGCCGAAGTAGTACCAGGGCCAGTCGACGTCGCTGATGCGCTCCACGGCGACGTCGAACACGACTTCCTCGGGCGTCGAGAAGCGGAGGCGGCCGGCCGTCAGGTCCAGCCAGCCGGCCGCCGTCCGGAACGTCCCGATCAGCAACCAGGCGCAGGAGGCGAAGTCCGGGTCCGGCTGCTTCGCCCTCTTCTTGCGCGGCATGTCGCGCTCGTCGCCCACGCGCGACAGTGTCTCACGCCGGAGGCCCGGCCGCCTCCCGGCGACCGGGCCTCCGGCTCGCTCCCGGCATGTGGTCTCCTGCGGCCGATCAGAACTGCGGGAACCCCGTCTCCTCGACCACCCTCGTGTATTTGCTCTCCCCAGTGCCGAGAGTGATCGTCCAGTTGGTCCAATGGGTGGTGGTCCGCGTGTGACCCTGCGAGTAGTTGTAGTAGGCGTCTGACCAGTACGTGGTCCAGCGTTTGGTCGACTGGGTGGTGTCGAACTCGAGCGGATCGAGCCAGCGCTTGTACTCGACCGGCGTGTAGAAGTCGCGCATCGTCCAGTTGAAGTCGCTGCCGCAGCAGTCCCAGAACACGTAGCTGCCGTCCGGGATGCCGGTGAGCTTGGCCTTCTTGCCCGCACGCACGTACACGGCCAGGACGGGTTTGCGCTTGTTGCTCGTGCGCGTGAAGACGGCGACGGCGTCGGAGCCGGTCTTGTTCACGATGCTGAGCGAGGCGCGGCCGCCGGACACGGAGCGCTTGATCACGTAGCCGTTCTTGAGGCGGACGGGCTCGACGACGACGAAGGTCGCGGCCGCGTCGCCGAGAGTGAGGTCGTACTCGCCGGCGACGTCGGCGGTGATGTCGTAGGTCACATCCACCGACCTGCCGGGGCCGACCTTCACCGGCTGCGTCAGGAACTCCTCGCCGTTGGCCGTGAGGACGCCGTCGAAGGTGCCGGCGAGGTCGCCGACGTTCTCGACGGTGGTGGCGAGCACGACGGAGTCGCCCAGCTTCGCCGGCGACGGGTCGAGCTGCAGCGGTGCGACCGTGAAGGTAGGCGGCAGGACGGCCCGCGCCTCGATGGACGCGCCGCCGAGCGTGAGCAGCACGGGGCCGCGCTCGGCGTCCGTGGACAGCGAGAGCGTGAGTTCGCGGCCGTCGCCCCCGCCGAGGGGGAAGGCGACGGCGTCCTGCTCGTGACCGTCCACCGCATAGGCGGCGCTGTACGTGCCGCCGAAGAGGCCGCGATTGACGACCAGCACCGTGATCTCCGGCTTCTCGTCCAGGGCGATGCGGGTGTCGGCCGGCGCCACGACCTCGTAGTGCGGCATCCACCAGAGGACGGCGGCGAGGACGAAGCAGCCCGCCGCTACCACGCCGAACGTGACAACAAGCGTCCGCGCCTGCGCGCCGCCGAACCAGCGGCCCAGCGTCGCCGGCTTGACCGCGGCGATCACGAGCGCCACCACCGCAAGGGCCGCCACCAGCGTGAACGCCACGCCGAGACCGTCGCGCCAGCGCCCGTCGGTCACGAGCACGCCGATGATCAGCGCGACGATGACGACGCCGCCGAGGATGAACCAGCCGCGGCGGCTCGCGCCCCGGCCGGGCTCGCCGCCGGTAGGCTGCGCCGCCGCCGGTTCAACAGGCCCCGCCGTCGGACCCGCCGGCCCCGCCGTCGGAGCGGTCGCCGGCGCCGGCGCCGCCGCCGCGACCGCCTCCACCGCGGGCTCCTGCTCGCCCGCCGCGGGACCGGCTGCGGGAGACTGGGCGTCGACGGCTCCTGAGGCCTCGACGTTCAGTGTCTGCGCAGTGACCTCTGCCGCTGCGTGCGCCTCCGCGGAACCAGGCTCGGCCCCGGCTGGAGGCGCCTCTGCCGGGGCGGGCCCCTCGCCCTGGGCCTCGGCCGCCGAGGGCGCAACCCCCTGCCCCTCCGTCGCCGCAGCCTCAGAGGCCTGCGCCGCCGCGGCACTCTGCACAGGCTCGCCCGCGGTCTGGTACACCCACTCGCGCAGGCCGTCGTAGGCCCAAACGAGGTGACCGTGGCGGTCGTAGTCCACGACTGCCGACGCGCCGATCTCACCGAAGTCCTCGAGCGTGTAGCGGCCGTCGTCGTAGCTGATCGTCTTGCCCACCCAGGCCGTGGTGGGTCCGAACGTCGCGATGAGCATGTCCCCTCCCCCGCTGCCGTCACCCTCTGGCGCTCGCGATGGCGCCTCCAAGAGCCGACCGTCCACTCTCCACGACCGACGTGCCCCGCGGATCGTGGCGACAGGAATCCTATCGGACGAAGGCCGCGATGAGATGAGGGATAGAGCGCGGAGTGGGGGCCGGACCGAGCGCAGGCGACGTGGTCCGGTCGGCCGCCGCCGCGAGCCGAACGCGTCCGGCCTTCAGCGCACGACGGTCACATGAGCCGCCTTGGAGGTGGCGGCGGCGTGGTCGGCGTCCGGGAGCGCGTAGGCGACGAGCTTCCAGCGGCCGGCCTTGCCGAGCGTGAGGGTCCTGGCCCAGCGCGTGAGGTCGGCGCCGACGCCGCCGGCGTCGCGGTTGGTAGTCGGCGCGGTACGACGCAGGACCCACCGAGAGCCGTTCTTGCGGTACAGGCGCAGCTCGACCGAGTGGACGCCGGCCTCATGGCGCGGAGAGAGGGTGCCGGAGGCGGTGAAGCGGTCGCCGACCTTGACCCTCTTCTGGACCCTGGGCACGCTCAAGACAGGCTGCGGCCGCGGCGTGGGGCTCCACCAGTGGGCCGGCTGCGGTGTCGAGACCGGCGGGACAGGGAAGCCGCTCACGAGCCAGGCCTCCGGGACCGGTGTCAGGGCGAGCCCCGTCCACAGGCCGCGGCCGTCGGCGACGTGCTGCCAGATGCGGTACGGGTACGGGTTGCCGCGCACCCAGCCGTTGTACGCCCAGACGGCGAAGAACCAGTTCTCGTAGCAGCGCGGGTCGCCGTCGCCGATGACCGGGAAGACCGACGGCGCGTATCCCCACTTGACGACGAGGATGTCTGCTCCGACGGCGATGTTGTAGTCGATGTCGGTCTTGAGGCGCTCCACGTCGACGCCGGCGGGAATGGTCGTGACCTGCATGATGCCGATGCCCTTGCCGTCGTACCCGATGAGCGGGTCGCCGTTCGCGTCGAACTGCCGCCAGGTGCTCTCCTGCCAGGCGATGCCGTAGAGGATCTTGGGCGGGATGGACCGGGCGGCGGCCGCAGACTGGAGCTTGGCGCGGATCTCCGAGGGCGAGGGATTGGCGTACGGGCCGGCGGCAGCCGACTGGGCCGCCAGGACGGCGGCCAGAAGCGCGACGGCGGCGAGTGCGGCGGCGCGAAGCGCGGCGTTTCGGACGTGCATCATCGGACGTCCAGTGTAGCTGCATCCGGGACGTCCGGCTCCCGGCGGGGGGCGGCGGCGCGAAGCGCGGCGAGCCGCGTGCGGCGCCGCCCTGCGGCGGCTCACGCCGCCGCGCTCCTCTCCCCCGGCACCTCCGGCATGCCCTCGTAGCGGACGATGTACTCGCGCATGCCGGCGAACGCGAAGCTCGCGTTGCGGTGATCGCGCTCGTCGAGCCCTATCCGGCGGAATACATCTGCCACGCTCGCGAACCCTTCCAGCCCGTGGTAGGCCGCATACTCACGCACCGCGTGGCCGTCCTCCACCGGCGCCTCCTCCCACTCAGGGTGTGCCTGCACCAGCTCGGCGTAGGTGTGCTCCGCGTGGTCCTCGAACTCCGCGTTCAGCAGGAACGCCCTGCGGATCCCGAGACGCGCCAGCGTGGCCGAGAACAGGTTGTAGGACTCCGACATGAGTTCCGGCAGCGGCCGGGTCATGTACCGCGGGTCCTTGACGGCCTCAGCGCGGAGCTTCTCCTCGATGATGCGCAGGTGCTGGACCTCGTTGTCCTGCGCCGCCCGTCCGTACCGCAGGATCTCCTGGGCGTCGTGCACGATCCCCGGGTCGCCGTAGTGACGCTGGATGCGCCCGTACTGGCGGCTCTCCCAAGCTCGGTACGGGATTGAGGCGAGCGACTCGATGACCCGCACCTTGGGCAGGGTCTCCTCCTTGCCGGCCAGCCTGTCCATGCTGCGAAAGAAGATGCGCGCGCCCGAAGAGTACGCGTAGCGCGGCCGCGCGAGCGTCGCCTCGTACTCGCGCTTGAGGTCGATTGCCTGGTCCACGGAGTCCCCCTCCCGTCGTGGAAACGATGCCGATAGGAGACTGCCCGCAGGTGGGCGAGTTAACCCGTCGACGTGGGCGGGGCGGCACAGTGCGCCGCGGCGTGGGGGCGGCGAGAGGGCCGCGGCGGGGGCAACGAGAGCACGGCGACGGGCGGCGAGAGGGCCGCGGCGTGGGGCGGCGGGACGACGGGGCGGCGGATCCAGCCCGCCGCGCCGTCCCCCCCGGCGCCGTCGCCGCCCCTCGCCGCCCGCTCAGATCACCGTCAGATCCAGTGTGTTGGCCGGGCCGCCGACGAGCGGCTGGACCAGGACCGCCTGGGCGCCCGTCGAAGTGCCCATGTTGGGCATGGTGAACACGATCTTGGTGTCGGTCCACGTGCTGATGTTGCCCTGGTCCACAACCGCCGGTCCGACCATCACGGTGCCCTTTCGGATCCCGAAGCCGCAGCCGCTGAGCGTGATGGTGGCGCCGCCGCCCTTGGGGGCGCTCGCCGGCACGAGTGAGAGCAGTCGCACCGCCTCCACGGTGAGACTCGCCGAGAGGCCGGCGCCGGCGGGCGTGACCGCGACCACGCGGTAGCAGTCGCCGGCGTAGCTGCCCAGATCCAGGACCGGCGTGAGACTCGAGATCGTCCCGATCTTGACCGGAGCGGACGGCGGAGCCGAGGCGCCGGTCGAGTCCCGGTACACGTCGAGCACGGCGCCGTCCGGCAGTCCCGACGCCAGCGCAACCATGGGCTTGCCGGTGAGCGTCGCGGCGAACTCAAACGTCGGCCCGAAGGCGAGCCCCAGGCTGGAGTCGGCCCCCATGGAGAGCGGCACCGTCTTGCCCGTGTAGTCCGGGATGCGGTCGATGACCCGGCTCGACCAGGTGTACGCACGGATGGGGTCGTAGGTCTGCAGCCAGAACTCCGTGGCGAACTCGCCTACCAGTTGCGGCACGCCGCGGCCGGTGGCCGCGAGGAACGTCGCCCTGGCGTCGTACCAGTAGTCCGGCCGTAGCGTCAGGGTGTCGTAGATGTTGAGCACGGCCGTGGGCCCGTAGGTGTCCGCCAGCCAGATGATGAACGCGCCGGCGCCGTAGGCCTGCTCCGGCGTGTAGCCCCACCAGAAGCCGTCCGGGAAGGGCGCCGTCGGAAAGTCGCTGCCGTACTCGAAGCTCGCCTGGAGGTCGCAGGCCGCGCCGAGCGTGTCCCAGGCCACCCACTCGGCCACCGCCTCGTCCACCCACGTCGTGCCGAGGTTGGTGGTGAGCTGGCGCTGGAACACGTGCCCCATCTCGTGGGAGACGGCCGTGGCCATGCGCACACCCGCCGTCAGGCGGCTGTTGACGTAGACCCACGGCTGGCCGAAGACGCCCTTGGTGGTGGCTCCCTGGTACACACCGGGGTCGCCGTAGTCGCGCACCGTGAGGGTGATCATCGCCTCCGGCTCTCGCCATCCCTTGCCGACGAGGTTCTTCCACGTGGCAACGGCGACATCGAGCACCTGCTGCGCCTTCTCGGGAGACACGTAGCTCGTGGACGTGGGATCGGTGACCGCGTCGACGCGGATGCCCCAGCTGACGTCCCGCGGCGAGTGCCATACGAAGTCCTGCCCGCTGGTCGGGACCTTGTGGGAGACGGCACCTACCTTGCGGAACGCCTCGTTGAAGGTGAGACCGGAGGGCGCGGCGGCGCGCAGCGCCGCCGCGCCCTCCGGGGTACTCACCGCCGATCCTTTCGCCGCCGGCGATCTCTTCGCCGCCGGGTCCACGTACTCGCCCGCCGGGATCGTGTACGTCAGCTTGTGGTTGACGGTGTCAATCTGCGCGCCCGACAGCCGGAAGTCGTAGTAGAGGGCGCTGCTGTGGTCCCACATGCCGAGGAACGGCACGGTGGTGCGGCCGGCGGTGTCGTACGGCACCGTCACCGTGATGGGCTTGAGCAGCCGGGTGACGTTGGGAGTCACGCGCACGCTGAACGTCCGGCCGCCGTCCGTGATCACGGGGTCCCACGGCATGGCGTCGCTCGGGTCGTGGCTCACCTGGAGCGAGAAGTAGGTGGTATAGGGACCCAGGTCGTCCGTGGAGAATGCGCCCGGCGGCACGGTGATCTCGCCGCCGGCGAAGCGCATGCGCACTCCGACGGTGTGCAGGTCCGTCTGCGTGTCGCTCCCGTAGCTCCAGGTCGAGAACTTGCCCACGTCCGCGACCACGAGCTGCGTGGACTCGCCGCTGGTCTGGTTGGTGATCGTGTACGTGCCGTTCGTGGTGAGCGGCACCAGCTTGAGGGCGATGCCGTCGGCGCCCAGCGGCAGCGTGCCCGACCACAGGCCGGGGGCGGTGAGCTGCTGGGTGGCCCCTGATCCTGTGATACGCAGCCAGCTGCCTCTGGCGATCGTGTAGCTCGGGCCCCACCAGGCGACGAAGTCCTTGGACGGCAGAAGGTCGATCGAGCCCCAATACGGGCGCTCGCCGAGGGTCACCAGGAACCACGCGGAGGCGCGCTCGTAGCGGTTGGTCAGCTCGTCGCCGCGGACGCGCAGCTCGACGGAGTCGCCCGGCTGCGCATCCGCGAACAGCTCGTCGGGGAACATGAGCTGCTCGCCCCACCCGCGATGCGGTACGGCGAGCGTGTCCGAGACGGCGCGCATGATCCTCGTCTTCGTCACCCCGTTGCGGCGGATGTCGAGCCAGAAGACCCCGGGGGTGGTCTCCGAGTAGTTCGCGATGCGGAGCTTCGAGAAGCCGGAGCCCTGCAGCAACCACTCCTCGTTGCCCCACGTGCCGTTGCTCACCAGCTGCGGCGCGGTCACGATCCCGTTGAAGCTCTGGTGCAGGCCGGCGGTCACCACGGTGGCCGGGTTGATCGTCACAGTGACGCCGGCGCTCCAGTCGGTCCCGATGCGCCGTACCTGCAGCAGGCCCGTCTGCGCACCGTCCGGCACGATGACGGACAGGACGCCGTAGTTCGCTCCCACCCACGGCTTTGCCGTGTACGCGCCCTCGGTGACGACGGAGCCCCCTGCGAAGCGCACCTGGTTGCCCGTGGCCTCGGGCGAGAACCCCCAGCCTTCGATGTACAGCGTGTCTCCGGGGCTTGCGTCCGGACTGCCGTCCATCTCGTAGGGGTACGGGTTGACGTACGTCACCGACGGCGGGGTGTCGAGATCGGTGATGGTGACGTGATCGGGAGCGAACGCGGTCTGCTCCCGGGTGACGACCCGCACGGTGACCGTGACCTCCGTCTGGCCTGCCTGCCATCCTCCCGGCGCCACGGCGGTGATACGCGTGTCGGAGTGGCTGGTCACGGTCGCCTCGATCGTCGAGAAGAACACCTGCGGCGCGCCGCTGGGGTCGCTGAAGCCGGTCCCCGTGATGGTCACCGCGCCCCCTTCCGGTACCGAGAGCGGAGAGATGCTGGTGATGGTCGGCGCGGGAAGCGGGTCGACGGTCACCTGGACGAGGCGGACGAGCTCGTCCGGGTTGGCGGCGGCGACTGCCTTGACCCAGTACTGACGATGGTCGTCGCCGGCGTCGGCCACCGTCTTGGTGGGCAACGACGGCGCGGTGTACAGGCCGCCGGGGGTGATGGATCCGGCCTCATCCGTGTGCCAGGCGCCGAAGCGGTCGGTCCGGTACACCGACCACTCGAGGCTCTGATCCGCGCAGCCGGGGATGCCGGCGGTGAACTGGATCTGCTGGGCGACCACGACCGACGGATTCGCCGGCGTGACGTTGACCTGGTAGGCGCCGGTCGCGTGCGGCGCTCCCCGCACTGCGAGGCCGTCAATCGCGACCTTGGCGCCTCTGCTGCGCCTGTTCTTCTTGCCGGTCACCACCAGCCTGACCTGGCGCTCCTGTGTGGCCGACGGGTAGCTCGCGAGGGTCGTGACGACGCGGGCGCGCGTGGACTTCGCGTAGAGGTCCACTGTCTTGATGAGCTTGAAGGCGGACCATTTGGTGCCGGACCGGCTGCGCACGTAGGCGGCGACCTTGCCGTAGGCGCGCCCTCGTGGCGCCACGAGGCTGATCCGCGTGCCCTTGAAGGCACACGTGGCCGTCGCGCCCTTCGCCGTGGAGGCGCGCAGCTTGCCGAGGTAGGCGCCGGAGGCCTTGGCTGACGTCCATTTATTCGTCACCTTGAAAGACGCGTCGTCGGCGGGGACGGCGACCGGCCTGACGGCCGACCAGGGGCCTACGACGGATTGGTCGGCCGACTTCGCCGCGGCGGCGCGGAACTCGTAGGCGTGGCCGGCCTGCGCGGCGAACGTTGCCGACCGCGCCGCGGTCGCCTTCTGCCAGATGAGCCAGTAGTCCACGCCCGGCTCGCGGTACTCGACGCGATAGGCGTCGAAGCCGCCGGCCGGCAGAGCCGGCGAGGCTGCCCACGAGACCTTGAAGCTCGTCTTGGCCGAGGAGGCGCAGGAGATGGAGGGCGCGGTCAGCTTCACCGTCGGGCCCGACGGGTCGACCGTGGGGCCGGCGCGCCGCTCCGCAGGCGCCGGCCTCACGCCCGCGCCGGCTGCGCCCGGCGCAGCGCCCGCGACGCCGGCGGCGGCCGACGACAGTGCGAGGAGTGCGAAGGCGGCGAACACCACCGCGAGGACGTGGAACGACGGGCCGCGTCGTAGCTCGGCCGGACAGCGGTGCTGCATGATCCCCCCCAGATCGCCAGGCGACGGCCGCCGCAGCGACCGCCGGTGCTACGCCTCTATTCTCAAGGGTAGACAAGGCCGACTCAAGCCCGATACGGCAACGAGGCCCCCCCACGCCTCGTTCGCTCGACGGGGGATCGGAGTCCAGTCCGAGAACGCCGGAGCCGATACAGAGAGCGATCCGCCGCACGACTCCAGGAGAGGCCATGCCCCGTTCAAGCCTTGCCGGCTCGCCGGCGCACACGCCCTGTCGCGCTCGTCGACGGCGAACGACTGTGTCAATCCTCGTACTGGTGACCGCCGTCGTTCTGCTCTGTTCGGCTGCAGGAGCGCGGGCAGCCGAGGCTACGGGCGGCCCCGCCGCCGCAGGGGCGGCCCCGCCGCCTGCGGCCACGGCCGTCGCGGTCCCGGCGGCGACTGCGCGCGGCGACACAGCACTGGTGCTGCCGGAGCCCGCCGACTTCGGCGAGATGAGCTGGGCGGGCGCGTTCGCGGAACTGCACACCAAGCTGCAGCGCGAGTACGCCTTCACAGGCTGGAAGCGCATCGACTGGCCGAGGCTGTACGCGAGGTACGCGCCGCGGATCGCCCGGGCGCAATGGGCCGCCGACGAGGTCGCCTACTACCTGACCCTCCGCCGCTACACGCTGGAGCTGCGCGACGGGCACGTAGGCGTCCAGCCGGCCTCCGAGGAGGCGCAGGCCGTGATCGACCGCGCCTCCGCACGAGCCGCGGGCGGCTTCGGCCTGGTGGCCGCCAGGCTGGAGAACGGCCGCGTGGTGGCCGCCTGGGTCAAGCCGGGCGGTCCCGCCGCCCGAGGCGGCGTCAAGACCGGCGCCCGCCTGCTGCGCTGGCGCGGGCGCCCGATCGACGCCGCGCTCGCCCGGGTCGACACCGCCCTCAGCCCCACGTACCCGACCAGCGCGCGCCTGGACCGCGAGCGTCTGAGGTTCCTCGTCCGCGCTCGCGTCGGGACCCGGCGCATCGTGGTGTTCCGCAACCGCGGCGAGCGCATCGCCCGCAGGGCGCGTCTCACCGCGGTCGCCGATGACCGCCTCACGCTGGCGATGACCGACGAGCGCTCGACCATGGTCATCGACGGCTGGCCGGAGAAGGTCGTGACCTCCGAGATCCTGCCCGGCAACGTAGGCTACGTGCGGGTGCGGCTGGAGCTCGACCTGCCCGCCGACGTGCCGGGCGACCACACCCCCACCCTCGAGCAGTTCCGCCAGGCCGTCCACGCATTCGTCCAGGCCGGCGTGAGCGGCGTGGTGGTGGACGTGCGGCGCAACTCGGGAGGCTCTGACGGGATGGTGGCCGCGATGCTGAGCTCGCTATACGCGCGGCGCTCCTTCTACGAGTACGCGGACTGGTACAACACGGTGACCGGCCTGTGGGAGATCTGGGACACGGACGAGGAGACCGGCGAGCCGCTGACCAGGGACCAGGGCATATGGATCGAGCCGGGCGAGGAGCGGTACGACGGCCCGGTGGTCGCCCTCGTGGACAACGCGTGCGTCAGCTCGGGCGAGGGCCTGGCCATGGGCATCCGCCGGCTGGACAACGGTAAGACGGTGGGCTTCCACGGCACGAACGGCTCGTTCGGCATGGTCGGCGACGGCGCGCTGCTGCCGGGCGGGTTCTGGGTGGGGTGGCCGTTCGGACGTTCGCTCAACGCCGGCAAGGTGGTCCAGCTCGACTCACGCCCGATCCGCGGCGTCTGGCACGGCGGCGTGGCCCCGGACGTGCGCGTGCCGATGACGCTGCGCAACGTCTCGCGCACGCTGCGCGGCCACGACGTGGTGCTCGAGTACGGACTGGTCGAGCTCGCGCGGATGGCCGACTGACAAGGGGCGGAGCCGGCAGGCCTCTTCCGGCCTGCCGGCCCCGCACCATCCGCTCCTTCCGCCCGTCGCGCCCCGCGAGGGCCGCGCCGCGCGGCCCGGGATCGCCCGGTCAGCTCAGTCCAGGAAGTCCACGCCCGGATACCGGCTCGCCGGGTACGCCACGACGAACGCGCCGTCCTCGTCCATCCGGAACGTCCAGCCGTAGACCAGCCGCTCGAACGACTCAAGGAAGTAGCCGTCCTGGTTGTGGTCGTTGGTGTCGTAGGCGTCGGCCAGCACGAGCACGTCGTCCTGGGTGGCCTCGGTGCCCATGTCGTCGTAGCCGATGATGACCTGCCAGTGGCCGCCCCACTCGTCCCAGGCGATGAGCATGGGGATGCCCTGCCCGAGCAGCTCGGGGATCAAGTCGCCGACCCACGCGTCCGGATGCGCCGCCGCGTAGTCGCGCATGCTGAAGCACACCCAGTCCTGACCGTGCTGCGTGTTGAGGTTGGCGAAAATCTCCTTCTCGCCGTCGACCAGCGTCGCCCCGGTCGCGCCGCCCTGCCGCATGCGCGCCAGGTCGATCTCGGTGAGACCGCCCGCGTTCATGCCGAACCAGTCCATGACCATGAGCGCCGACGACGGGCCGCACGTCCACTCCGTGACCTGCTGGGTGGTGCGGAAGCCCTCGAGCAGCGTGAGCGAGTCGGTGCTCGCCGCGGCGGACCAGTCGACGAACGTGAAGTACGGCGACCTGTCGTGATCGCCGGACCGCTCGTAGCCGCCGGTCGCGGCCCCCGCCAGGCCGTTCTCTCCGATCCACGGCGTGTCGGGATAGAAGGCCGCGAGGTCGGCGGCCGCGTCGCCGTAGGGGATCTTGTGGTCGTCGCTGAAGTCGCCGGTGTTGGTCCGGTCGGGACGGATGCCACTGCCCCTGACGGCCCGGTGGCGCCACTTCGCCGGCGTCGCGACCAGGTAGCTCGTGTGCCAGAACTCACCCTCGTCGCTCGGGTCGACGTCCTCGAAGCCCACACCGTACGCGAGCCTTTCGTAGGACTGCAGCGTGTACCCGTCGTTCCGGTGGTCGGTGCTGTCGTAGGGATCCATCATGACGAGCACGTCGTCGTTGGTCCCCTCGGTGCCCATGTCGTCGTAGCCGATGATCACCTGCCAGTGCGCGCCCCAGCTGTTCCAGCCGACCATGATCGGTGAGCCGCCCGCCAGCGTGGCCTTGATCCACGCCGGGTCGAACAGCCTCTCGGGGTCGTCGAAGCTCGACTGCAGCTTCCACTTGCCGGTGACGCCCGACTTCTCGAGGTTCTTGAAGACGCTGATGAGCTGCTCCAGGGAGGTGAACCCGCCCCACCTCGTGTTTGGCTTGCGCAGGGCGATCAGGTCCTTCTCGTTGAGGTCGCCGCGCAGGCCGAACCAGTCCAGGGCGCTGAGCGCCGACGCCATGCCGCACGTGCCGCCGGTGACCTGCAGGCTCGTCCGGTAGCCGGTGAGCATGGTGAGGGTCTTGCTCGAGCTGACGCCGTAGAAGTCGATGAACGGCCAGTACGTGGCGTCTGGCAGGTTGGAGAAGTCGGTGACGCCGCTCCAGTCGCCGATGCCGTAGCCGGCGAGCTGGCGCTCGCCCATCGGGATGCGGTACTTGGCGCGGAAGACGGCCCGGCCGGTGGCGTCGTCGACGGCCGGGTCGGACTCGGCGCCGACGCCGTTCAGCCAGTACATGTCCGCGTTCCAGTAGACGCGACTGAGCTGGCGCGGCACCACGAGGATACGGTCGGCCTTCGCGTCGCCGTTCGTGTCCCAGAGCTCGACGTACTTGCCGACCAGCCGGCTCCGCGTCCACTGCTTGCCGGCGCAGCGGAACGTGTGCTTCACGGGGTTCGCCACGCGATAGACGACGGCCTTGGAGGCCACCGGGACCAGATTGAGCTTGTCGCCGTCCACGTAGCCGAGCAGCGTGAACGGCCGCAGGCACTCGGCGCCGGCGGCGAGGCTCGAGTAGCTGACCACCTTGGCCTTGGTCTTCGTCTTGTGGTGCCCCGGCGAGCACGCGCCCGGCTTGGCCGACGCCATCGGCACGGCGATCAGCAAGAGCAGGATCACGCTCGTGAGCAGCAGGACCGACATCGAGGACCGACGTCTCTGCACGTGCATGGCTACCCCCTCCTAGTCCACGGACGGACCGACCACGTCTGCACGCGGCCACGGCGAGCCCGACGGCGCGACCGAGGCGACGTGTCCTGGGCAGCGGCTCCGTCCCCCTCCGGTGCTGCCGGCCGCCGCGGCGCCAGCACCCGGCGGCCTGGCCGCCTGAAGCGGACGCCGCCCGGCGTCGGCGTGTGCGGCTGCGTCGAGTTCGTCGGCCGCAGCGGCCGACGCCGGCTCACGCCCGGCGGCCTCCGCCCGAGCCTCTCACAACGGCGCTCGGGCGGCAACGTATGTCGAGGCCCGACTCAGACCGGGATGGAGTCGTCGGCGGACGCGTCGGGCGACCACCAGTCCATCGCCGTCTCGACAGCAGACCACACGGCGTCCTCCCCTCCGGCCGGGCCGCGCGCGGCGAGCCATGCTTCGGCCTTGTCAGCCGCCAGCCGCCACTGCGCCTCAAGGCTAGGGAACTGCCGCTTGAGCAGGTAGACGGCAAGAGCCGTCGCCACCATGTCGTCGTCCGCAGCGAGCGCAGCACGGAGCGCCGACGCAACGGCCGTCAGTCGGGGTTCGGGTACGCCCAGTGAGGCAAACGCTGCCGAATCCAGCGGCCAACTGCCGTCGGCGCGCTGTCGGCTCACGAACACGACGAGTCTGAGGCCATCGGACCAGTCTTCGTCGCGAGTGCAGCAGAGCCGGCCTTCGTCCTCGCGGTGCGACGGGTCCAGACCCTCGCCGCTCACTGACATGGCTCGCCCCACCAGCGGAGGCGACTGTTCCACCACTGAGTCCATGACATAGAAGCAAGTGTCGGCAGTCAGCCCGAGTGCACCGGCGGCCGGCAGCGCGAATCCGGCAGCGCTCCCGTGCCAGTCCCTGAGGAGGCCGACCGGGATGCGGCGGAGTTCGGCCGGCGGCAGGTCCGCAGTGATCCCTGCGTCGCGCCGCTCGACGGCGACGAAGCTGGTGTGTGAGCTCATCAGCGTGTAGCGCGTGGCGAGCTTGACGATCGCATCCTTGATGCGGCCCTCGCGGCGGTCGCGCTGCCGTGAGCCGCGCCGCCCGATGTCGGCGCGGCCCTCCTCCAGGTCGCGGATGGCCTCGCGCGCGAACAGCCGCGGGACGGCGTCGTCGGCCGCGGCCGCCGCAAGGTCGGCCGCGGCCGCCAGGCGAAGGTCACCGTCCGGGCCCGTCGCCGTCAGGGAGACCTCCACCGACCCCGAGGAGCCAACGGCGGCGCGTTCGCCGGCGTCAGCCGGGATGCACGCCGAGGCGGGCACGCGGGCGAAGACCGTCAGCGGCGTGCCCGGGTACATCAGCGGCAGCTGCGCGGGCGCCACGAGGTCAGGCTCCAGGCCGCCCCAGTCGATGCGCGGCTCCAGAGGACCGGCCGCGACGAGCCGCGCCATCTGCCGCATGAGAGCGGCCTCGATGCGTTCGCCCGGGTGCACGAACTCGGCCGCGCCACGGCCGGCCCGCGCGAGCCCGCGCACCAGGTGGTCGCTGGCGCCGTATCCCACGCCGATGGTGAACACCGTCGCGCCGGCCTGGCTGCCGACCAGCTCGATGCAGGCCTCCTCGTTGGAGACCTCACCATCCGTGAGCACGAGCAGACGCCGGGGCAGCTCGCCCGCCGGCGCCTGCAGCGCCTGTCGCAGCGGCGTGACGATCTCGGTACCGCCGAGGTCCGCGTCCCACCGCTGCACGGCCGCGCGCGCCTGGGCAAGCGTGCTGTCGCTGTAGGCCACGCTGGACGCGAAGAGCTGGTCGACGCTCGATCCGAAGCCGATCACGTTGAACCGGTCGCCCGCCTGCAGCGAGCTCAGTGCCAGCAACAGCGCCGCTCGCGCCTGCTCGATGCTCGATCCGCTCATGGAGCCTGAGCGGTCGATCAGGAACACGACGTCGATGGCCGAACGCCGCACGTCCCGCGGCGGCAGCACGTCCAGCATGAGCACCGTGTCGCCTGCCTCGTCACGCGCCGCGTACAACGCCGTTGCGCCCGCGTCCTCCATCGTGAACGTGATCACGACGTCCTGGTCCAGCTGCACGTCAGGGCCGCTCAGCTCCACCGTCGCCGACTCGTCCCTGGTGCTGACGCGTACCGGGTGCGAGGGACACTCCACCGCGGTCACAGCGCTCGCGCCCCGGAACGAGACGGACAGCGCGAGCCCGTACGGCACGCCGCCGGGTACGGTCGGCGGGTTGAGGTGGTCGAACTCCGAGGGGTCCATCCGCCGCAGCTGCTCCTCCGGGATGTACCGCGGCGCCACGGTGGTCGGGATCTTGAGGCGCACCTGGTCGCCCAGCCGCTCCAGCCTCGCCACGTACCTGACGGTCACCACCGCCTGCTGGCCGGGGAGCAGATCGCCGATGCTGGCGGTGAACAGGTTGGGGCGGTCCTGGTCCAGCAGATACGCGCCGTTCCCCTCCGCCATTGCCTGGTCGAACTCGTCGAACGCCTTGTCCTTCTCCATCACCTCGCCGATGATGCGCTGCTCGCCGACGAGGACCTCGAAGCCGTACACCGCCGCCTGCTCCTCGAGCGGGAAGCTGTAGACGGCCTCGACGGGGACCTTCTCGAGGTTGACGTACCGTTGTGTCACGGTGACGGCGGACGCGACGCCCTGCGCCTGCACGTCGATGCGCACGCCGGTGAGCGGCACGCTCTCCGGCGCGAGCGGCTCCATCTCGCCCGGCAGACGGGCGATCAGGCCTCCGTGGACCTGGGGTTCAGGGATGACAGTCATGGGTCCTCCTGCTCTTCTGGCTCGCTCCGATCCGTCCCCGGCCCCGAGGACGGTGAGGGCGCCGGCTCAGCTCCGGCGCCTGGATGTGATGATGTGGGCGCCGGCTCAGCCCCGGCGCCCGCCGGCGTTGAAGCAGGCGCCGGCCCCGCGGTGGCCCCGCGAGGCCGGCGCTCCCCGGCAGTGCCCGTCTCCGACCGGCCGCAGTACTTGGTGACGACGGCGCCCGCCGCCGCAGCGAGCGCCGCGACGAACTCCTGCGTGGCGACCTCCTGCGCGACCTCCACTGTCACATCCTGGTCCACCTGCACGCGCACGACGGGCCGGACGGCGGGCGGCTGCGGCGCCTCGACCGGCGGCACCTGCGCCACCCACGTCCGGCTCGCCCGCGGCGGTGCCGGCGCGTCTTCCCGGAGCGTGCGCGCGAGCCCGGCGGCGGCCATGTCGTCGAGCGACACGCCTCGCCGCTGCAAGGCCCGCACGCGGCGTATCTGCTCCACGTGACGCTGGTCGTAGTGGCGGCCGCGGCCGCGGCCGAGCGGAGGATCGATGAGTCGGCGCTGCACGTAGAAGTGCACCGTCCGCCGGCTCACCCCAGTGAGCTCGGCCAGTTCGCCGATCGCGTAGCGGCGGTCAGGTGTCGACGGTGCTTCCATGCCGGCGTGATACCCCATGTGACAGTAAATCTAACACTAGACTGTCACATTAAACCAGCCCGAACCTGGAGTCACGCGAACGCACTAGGCGGCCGCACGTCAGCGTGCAGCCTACGCAGGCACGCAGTCACCGTCTGGCCTGCGCTAGCTCCCGGGCACCACGCCCACCCAGATGCTTGGCCATACGGACCGCGGGGGGCGCGTGCCACGTGAGACCGTCATCGAGAACCCGGTGATCAACCCGTGCCTGTGGCGCGTCTCGTCCCGTGAGAACCGCAACACCGACAGGCACTGCATGCCCACCGGCATTGCGTGGCTCACGTTGACCATGCACAGATGGTTCTCCGCCGCGGGCACTTGCGTGAAGGGCGTGACCATGTCCAGCCCGCGTGGGCTCGCCGGCGCGCCTCGGGCGAGCCAGGCTGCACGAACCGACAGCCGGCCTCCGTTCACGTCTTCCGTCCGGCCCCTCCCCTATACTCGAGCATCCCGCTGAGACCGGCTCGCGGCGGAGGGCGCGCGGAGTGGAGGCCGCAGGACTCCGCGCAGCGCGAGTCGACATCGGCGCCCTGTCGTCTACCATCGGAGGTGCGTTTGGCGATACGGCTGTTCCCTGCAGATGGGGTGACGTGGGTGGTCTCCCTGCCGACCGGCCTGGCCGCGGACACGGTGTGGCCGGTCATGGACTGGGTCGAGGCGCTGGCCCCTCTCCCCGGTCCGCCCAGCGACAAGCAGGCGGAGACGCGTCCGCGCAAGGAGGTGCACGCCGCGTGACGTTCGAGATCAGGCCCTATCCGGAGTTCGGCTGGTCGATGAGCCGCCAGCGCAAGCTCGACCAGTGCCCGCGCGGCTACTACTACGCCTACTACCTGCACTGGAACGGCTGGCTGGACGACGCCCCAACGGAGGCGCGCGTGGCGTACCGCCTCGGCAAGCTCACGTCGCTGGACGCGCTGCTCGGGCAGGAGGTCGACGAGCGCGGGCGGGAACTCGAGGCGGCGGCGCGGGCCGGCGAAGCCATGCCCGCGCCCCACGACCTCGAGCAGCGCACGCGCGCCGCCCTGCGCCGCGCGTGGGCCGCCTCCCAGAACGGCCGCAGCGCCTTCGAGCAGCGGCCCAACAGGGTCGTCATGCTGCGCTCGCTCTACCTGGGGCAGGACCCGCAGCCCGAGACCGACCGCCTCAACGAGAAGGTCGGTCCCAGCATGCACGGCCTCCTCGCCACCTCGCACTGGCGGCGCCTGCACGGTCGCGGCGACGAGGGACGCGTGGAGATCCCCGCCTTCGCCGGGTTCATGTGGGACGGCGTCAAGGTGTTCGCCGCGCCGGACCTCGCCTACGTGGCCGACGGCACGCTGCACGTGATCGACTGGAAGACCGGCCGCGAGGACGACACCCAGCCGGTCCAGGTGCTGCTCCAGCTCTGGTGGGCGCTCGAGACGTACCCGGAGCTCGCCCGGGCGGCCGCGGAGGGCAGTCTCGACATCCGCGGCCACCTCGAGTACGTCACGGCCGGCGTCACGCAGCCGGTCGAGCCGCCGACGCCGCCCGCCGCGCCTGACGGCGGCGTCGCTCCGACCACCCTCGACGACCTGCGCGACGCCTGCGCCGGCACGGTCCGCGCCGGCATCGCGCAGATGCGCGCCCTGCTCGCCGACCCCGAGCGCAACGTGCCGCTCCCCAAGGACGCCTTCGAGCGCCGGGAGAGCGGACTCTGCGCCACCTGCAACTTCGGACCGATCTGCGCGTGACCCGGCAAGGCGCGGAGGGCGCCGGCGCGAGTCCCTCGCGCCGGCGCCCTCCGTCGGTCTTGATCTGAGCTGCGGGTCGCCTGAGAGGCGCGCCGCAAGGCAGGCCGGGCGTCACGCCCCGGCGTCGCCCGCCTCCTCTGGCGCAACGTCGTCTGAGCGTGCGTCGTCGGTCGCGTCGCCTGAGCCAGCCTCTTCGGCGGCCGCGGAGTCTTCGCCGGCGGCTTCGTAGGCAGCCTGCGCCGCCGCCCTGGCGTCCTCATCAGAACTGCCCGCCCCCTTGGCGGCGTTGAACGCCTCCATCGCGAGAGCCGACCGCGCCGCCTCCTTCTCCACCACTTCTTCGGGGAGCAGCTCGAACGTGGCCAGGATCGACTCGAACTCCGGCAGGCGTGCCTCCCACTCCTCGCCCGAGCAGTGGTGGTAGACCTGGAGCATCATCACCGGCGTGAGGGACCAGATGACCCGCGCGCGGTCGCCGCCGTAGTGGCCGGGCCGGATGCCGTCCCAGGAGTAGTCGAACGCCAGCGCCGGCAGCGAGCCGAGCGTCGTCTCCTCCAGACCCAGGAACGTGTAGCCCGGCAGGCGCACGCTCTCGAGGGTCTTGGGGATGAAGTCCCGGACCTCGCGCCACAGGCGGGCGGAGTTCTCCTCGGGGAGGGGCATCTCGCCGCCGCGGAGCGCGTCGAACTCGATCAGGCGGAGCGGCTGCGCGACCCCGTTCTCGCGGTGCCCGATCACTGCGGGGTCCCAGAAGCCGACGGGCAGGCTGCCCTGCATCTGCTTCTGCTCCTCCGGCGGCAGCTCGTCCAGGCCGCGGATCATCCGCGACAGCAGGTCGACGGTGGTGGGAAGGACCTCGAAGCGCTTCGGCATCATGACTCTGAAGCCGAAGCGCGCGTCTGAGTATTCCTGGAAGCTCTCCGGCGCCTGCGCCGACTTCGCGTCCTGATCCTGGGTCATGGGGGGTCTCCTGGGTAGCTGTCGCCCCCCAGTGTACGTTGTTTGGGCGCCGGACGAGCGCGGCGGCGCCGGATGGCGGCCGCGGGGGCGCCGGTCCACCGGCGCCGCCGCGGCCGCCCGGGCCGTCAGGCCTCCGTGAAGACGTAGTCCTTCACTTCGCCGCGCTCGATCTGCACGAGGACGCCGTACAGGGTCGGGGCGGCGTCCTCGACCATCGGCGCGCGCGGGCTCAGCTCCAGCGTCCTCCCCTGCCTGGAGACGCCTCCGCCGTTGCCCTGCATCGACCCGCGGAAGCGGACCACCGGCTGGAAGCGCTTGACGATACGCTGCACCGCCTTGGAATCGGACTGCAGGTTGAAGATCGCGAAGTCCGGGTCGCCGATGCCCGAGCACAGCTCCAGGAGCTTCTGGTGGAGCTGGTGGTCGTCCATCTCGCGCACCAGCTCCCACTCCGTGGGACCGCTCGACGAGGAGGTGACCAGCTGATAGCCGTCGACCTCGACGATGCGGTCGTCGCAGGGCAGCAACCTGCCGCCGCGCTCGAGCAGCTCGTCGATGATGGGCCAGTCGCCGCAGCCGGGGGCGACGAACACCGGCGGTCCTTCGGCGCTGAGCTGCTCGTCGGCCATCGTGAGCCACTCCTCGATGCGCTCCCTCACGAGCGACTTGAAGTACAGCTCGACGACCGATGGGTTCGAGCGCAGGTGCTCGTACTCCTCGGGCGTCTGCTCCAGCCAGTAGTCGCCCCGGTCGGCGACGTGCTGCGTCAGCTCTGTCAGTGCGGCCGACGAGTCCACTTCGTGCACCTTGCCGTCCAGGGGAACCTCCCACGTGGACGGCCCCTTCTTGATCACCGAGACCACCTTGCGTCCCGTGAGGTCTCCCATGAGCACGCCGACGTCGGCCTGGTAGGTGCTGACGGCCTTCAGGAACCTGCGGAAACAGGCCGTGGAGCCCTCGATGCCGGATGCCGTGAACACCTTCATCGCGGGCTCACCTCCTCCAGCGCGGCCAGGACTTCGGGGAGCACCACGTTGAGCAGCAGCCCGAGCTGCACGCGGCTCGTGTCGACCACCAGGATGAGCTGGAAGCCGCCGCACGGCGCCACCAGCAGCATGCGGGAGCCGGCCAGCTCGGCCATGTAGTAGCGGCCGAGCGGCGGCAGACCGCCCTTGTCGAACGCCCACGTCATGCGCTCGGTGACCTGGTTCACGAGTGCGCACACCGCCGGCTGGCTGTTGACGCCGACGTACGAAGTCCCGTCGGCGCTCGAGAACAGGTCGGCCGACAGCAGTGCGTCGCCGAGACCGTCGTGGGCGATCTGCACCACCTTCCTGAGGCCGGCGACGTTGAGCGCCGCCGGGGACGCAGCGCCGGCCGCGCCGGCCGAGGGTCCGGCGTCGCCGGCCGAAGGAGCTGCTCCGGCGGCCGGCGCGGCAGCGGCGGGGGCGCTCGCCGCCGTGGCCGCCGACTCGCCAGCGCTGGCGGCCGTGGCCGCCTCCGCCTCCCGGATCGGCTCCAGCGCGGCCTCCATCTCCGACTCGGGCCCCGCCTCTTCGAACGCCGCCTCCAACTGCTGGATGGTCTCCGCCGTCGACTGGTCCGTACCTCTGCCGTTCCCGGAGGCGTCCCCCGCCGGAGACGCCAGCGGCTCGAGGCGCGGCGGGACGGGGTCCTGCGCCGCCGCGCTCCTCGCCGACTCCTCCAGCTCCTCGTCCTGACGGCGCGCGATCTCCAGCAGCATCTGGGTCAGGTCGGCCTCGATCATGCGGTCGCGCGGCGTGTCCTCCGTGCTCACCTCGAACTCGGGGTCCCGCCACCCGAGGATCTCGTAGGCTGCGTCCTCACCCTCGAGTCCGTCGGCCACGGCGTCGACGAGGGCGCCGTCCCGGAAGTGGAGCTGTCCGCTCTGGCCGTCGGCTCTCGCCTGGATGTCACACGACTGCTTCTCCAGGTTGATCACCTGGATGACCGACGACAGCGATATCCCTTTCATGGTCCCTCCAGGACTCGAGAGAAGGTACGAGCGCGCTCCGGCAGTGCGCGTCTCGACGGCGTCAGTCTCCCTGTCGGGCGCGCGGGGAAGCGCTTGAGCGATCTGTAGACGAATGTCCTACGCTCACGGCAGATGCCGTCGTCAGAGCTGACAACACGACGCGGCGGCCTGCGTCCGGACGACGACGGCCGCGGCGAGCACGTCGGAGCGACGACGCGAGTCGGTCCGAGCGCGGAGGGTCAGTCGCGGTGCGGAGGAGCCGGCGGAGAGTCGGGGTACTCCGCCGCCCTATCGGGGTGCTCCGCCGCCTTCTTCCCGCGCCGCGGCGTGAGTCGCCTCACGCCCGCGCGCACGCGAGAGCCGGCGCGGCGCGTCCGGGTCGTGCGGTCGCGCGCCGCGCGTGCGCGGCGCGCCATCTCCCCTGCCGCCGCCCTCGCCCTCGACACCGCCTCCTCGGAGAACCGCCGCAGGTCATCCTTCGAGACCAGTCCCGTCCCGTAGTACAGCTCGGCGGCGCGCCCGGTGATCCACGTGCCGGCGAAGGCCACGACGGTCTTGGGCACGATGCCGTACCCGGGGATGAGCCCCACGAGCCCGCCCGCCACCTGCCGCCACATCACCGCGGCACCGATCACGGGTGTGATCTCTAGCATGCGCTTCTGGAACTCGGGCGGCGCGCCGAAGGCGAGCGCGAGCCGGTAGACCATGAGCGCCTGGTTCTTGGTGAGCACGAGGGTGTCCGCGGCCGCGATCGGGATGCCCAGCACCGGCACCAGCGAGGGCAGGCCGGAGGCGACGACGAAGGCGCCGTTGGACAGCGAGACCTCGTTCGTCAGGCGGTGGGCGTAGTGCGGACGCAGGCCGGGCAGGCGCCGCGCCGCGGCGAGCCGCCGGCCCGCCGGCAGCGCGTCCAGGACCGCCGCCGCGAGCCGGTCGCGGGCGTCCGCGGCTCGCGGCCGCAGGACGAGCGTGCTGCCCCGGTCCAGCCTGCGCAGCACGCTCCTCGCCGAAGCCGGCGGCTCCCCCACCAGCACGAGCAGGCGCCGCCGCGGCGACAGCGCCTCCAGCCGCGCGAGCCCGGCCAGCTCGGCCGCGTCCAGCGTGACCTCGGCGTGCAGCGCCACGATGAGCAAATCGGCTTCGCCGATCAGCCGCTCGCGGGTAGTGACCTGGTCGAGCGGCACCAGGCCGAGCGCGGACCAGGGCGTCGGGTACTGGTCCGGCCCGAGCTGCAACAGGTCGTACATCCGTCGCAGAGCCTCGCGGTCGCCCACGCACGCGACCAGCACGTCGTGCCCCGCCTCCGTCCGGATGGCGGCGATGTCCACCTCCCGGATGGTCTTCCAGATGCTCCCGAAGTCACTCCACTTGGCGCCGGCCACAGCCGCCTCCCGCCTCTCGTTCCCGTCGATCGACGTGACGCGCCGCGACGGTCCGCAGATCACAGGGTACGCCAGGTCCGAGGTCCTTCGCCCGTAGCGGCGGACTCGAGCAGCTAGCTCGTCAGGCCCAGCCGCGCCCGGTAGAGGCTCGCATCCCGGGCGCTGAAGCAGCAGAAGGTGACCGTCCTCGGGCTCTCGTGTGCCGCGAGCCAGTCCGTGACGGCACCGACGGCCACCTCGCACGCCTCTGCCGCGGGGTAACCGTAGACGCCCGTGGAGATGCCGGGGAAGGCGACGCTCTCGAGGCCGTTCTCCGAGGCCAGGCGCAGCGACTCGGTGTAGCAGGATCGCAGCAGGGCCGGCTCGCCGCTGTGCCCGCCGCGCCACACCGGGCCCACCGTGTGGATGACGTGGCGCGCAGGAAGGTCGTACCCTCCCGTGATGCGCGCCTGGCCCGTCGGGCAGCCGCCGAGCGTGCGGCACTCGGCGAGGAGCCCCGGCCCGGCGGCGCGGTGGATCGCTCCGTCCACCCCGCCGCCGCCGAGCAGCGACGTGTTGGCGGCGTTGACCACGGCGTCGACGTCGAGGCGCGTGATGTCGCCCTCGACCACCAGGATGCGGTCCCGCAGAGAGGCTCCGGATGCCGGTGAGATGCCCATGGCCGCAGCCTACCAGAGCCGAACGGCGGCCCCGCTGCCCGCGGCGCCGTTCAGGGAGCGGCGATCGTCACGTCGCGGACGCCCCAGCGCTGCCACTTCGGGTACTGGCCGCGGGCGACGAAGCCGATCACGTTGCGCGCCTTCGGCTTGAGCACCGCCGCCGGGATGGTCACGGTGCGGAACGGGCTCCACTTGCCGGCCGGCCCTGCCTCGAGCGGCCCCATGTCCTCCCAGTTCACGACGAGCCGCACCTCCGCCTCCTGCGCGTCGAACAGACGGAAGCGCAGCACGCGCTCGCCGTCCTGCCCGCCGGTCCCGTAGAAGACCTCCTTGGGGTGTTTGCGGTCTGCGCCGCAGTACCCCAGCGGCCGCGCGTAGGGCAGCGTGCGGGGCAGCGGCGGCGACTGGCGCGGGTTGACGCGCACGTTGCGCAGGGCCCGCCAGCTCGCCTCGTTGGTGGTCGTCCAGTCGTACATGCTGCCCCCGAGGGCGCCGTGCTCCCGGAGGGCGCGGACGTAAGCCGTGGTCTCGCTGCCCGACGACTTCGATCCCTCGCCGGCGATCACGTGGATCGGTACTCCCGGACGGCCCGTCTTCTTGCGGATGATGCGGATGTTGTCGCGCGTGTCACGGTAGGCGTTGGCGTAGCCGTCGCCGTGGTACGTGTAGTAGCCCATGGGCACGAACACGTCGTAGATGCCGGCGAGCATCTTGAAGGGGAACCCCGGCCAGTAGCCCGGGTGCATGGCCATGCCGGCGGGAGACGGGATGCACGCTCCGAGCGGGTAGTTCTTGCCCACCGCGGAGCGGATCCTCTTGGACAGCGTGCGCAGGCGGTTGGTGCGGCGGTTCACGTTCTTGACGATGCTGGCCTCGATGTCGAGCGTGAACGAGTCGAACCGCTGACCGGACGGCGTGCGGAAGCGGATGGCGGCCATGCTGCGGCGATAGTCCTTGCCGATGTCCCTGAAGCCGGGCAGGTACCAGGCGACGACCTTCATGCCGCGGGCGTGCGCCTCCTCGATGAGCCGGGCGACGTCCGCACGGCGGTGGATCTTCGCCGAGCCCGACGGCGTGTGGTAGTTGGCGGTCTCGAGGAACAACGTGCGCACGCCCCGCGACCGCATGTCCTTCACTGCCGCGGCGGGGTTGTTGTAGGCCTTGGCGTCCCAGATGTCGACCCAGGCGCCGAGGCCGCGGTAGCAGGTGATGGAGGGAGCGGCGGCGGCCGGCGGCGGCCACGCCGCCGCCGTCAGCCCGAGCACGGACGCGAGCAGCAGGAGCGCCGGCAGGACGTGCGCCGGCCGGCGCGCCGCGCGCGCGAGCCGGCGCAGGCGCGCGGCGAGACGAGAGTCGAAGATGAGGACAGACGGACGAACTGACACGAGCACACCCCCCACGGCGGCTGGCACTGCGGGCCAAGTATAGCCGTGGTAGTGTGCTCCGGACACCGGGCCGAGAGCCGGCCGGCGGCGACCGCGAGGAGGGGACGCGTGAGCATCGAGTACGTGCGGCAGCAGCTCGGCGGCGCCGAGAGGATCCTGTACACGGAGCGCCACCACTGGCTCTTCTTCGTGGCCGAGATGATCAAGTGGATCCTGTTCGCTGCGGCCGTGCTCGTCCTCCTCATCCTGCTCCGCGGGTGGTGGCTGCCGGACGCCGGCTGGGTCTGGTATCTGCTGCTCGTCTTCCTCGTCCCCGCAGCACGCATCGGCTGGGGCTTCCTCTCCTGGAAGATGAACGTGTACGTGCTCACCAACCGCCGCGTCATCGAGTTGACGGGCGTGCTCAGCAAACGCGTCGCCGACTCCTCACTCGAGAAGCTCACCGACATCGTGCTCAAGCAGTCGATCCTCGGCCGCATGCTCGGCTATGGCGACATCATCGTGCTGACGGCCTCGGCCGGGGCCGGCATCAGCAACCTCAAGCAGATCAGGCATCCCGCTGAGTTCAAGACGCAGATGCTGGACGTTAAGGAAGCTCTCGAGCGGGAGCTGGGCGCCAGCAACTGAACGGGCGGCGCCTCAAGCGCGGAGGCGGCCGGGGGCCGGCGGCGTCGCCGCCGGCCCCCGGCCGCCTCCGGCCCAGCGCCGCCCTCAGCTGCTCTGCGGCGCGTACTCCTTGCCGACGCTCCAGCACTTGGCCACCGGCTCGCCCAGGCTCCAGTACTTCTTGCTCGCCATGTCGAAGAGCAGCGGCTTGAGCTTCGCGATGTCGACCAGGCCGTTGGTGAGCACGTCGACGTCCGCATAGGTCCCCACGACCTCGCCCACGAACAGGTCGTGGGTAGGCAGTCTCACGTGCTCCACGAGCTTGCACTCCATCGTCACCTTGCACTCCTCGATCATGGGCGCGGTCTCGAGCTCGCCGTAGAACAGCTCGAAGAGGCTGCTCTTGTCCTCCTTCGCGCCGCTGACCATGCCGATGTGATCGGTGACCGCCACCATGTCCTCCGAGGGCAGGTTCACGCTGAAGGTCCCGTTCTCGATGATGCCCTTGTTGGTCAGGTGGACGTTGCCCATGCCGAGCGTGATGCCCCGGAGATGGGCGATGCCGAGGTGGGCGATGGTCGCGAAATCGGGGGTGCCGTCCACGGTCGCTCCGACGATGGCGGTGACGAGGGGATAGAGCGCGTTGGTGGAGCCGAGCTTCTCCTTCACAATGGCCTCACTGGTCCGGTTGTCGATGTGTCCGCTGCATACCCGCGTCGGGGCTGGACGTAATCGGCCCGGGTTGCCGAGCCGCCGACACCCGTCATGATGGAGGCATGCCTGCACGCGCAGACAGCCCCGGGCGCCCGGACGACACAGGGCGCCGCCGCCCGCGCCGGCCGCGGCGGCGCCCCCCGGCCCTCCTCCTCATCATCGCCATCGGGATCGTGGCCGTCGCGATCGTGTTCACGATCGCGACGGCCGTCGACGAGGGCGACCGCCGCAGGCCGCACGGCCCCTACCTCATCGGCGCCTGGACCTTCGGCCACCGGGCCTCGCTGGAGACTGCAGTCGAGGCGGGAGCGATCGACGAGGTGAGCCTCGACTGGCTGCAGTCGCGGGCGGACGGCAGCGTCGTCGCGCCGCGGTTCGACGCCGACTTCCTCGCGACCGCGCGCCGCGAGGACTGCCGCGTCTTCGTGACGCTCACCGACTACGACGAGACGAAGCACACGTTCGACCCGGCCGTCTCGGCGGCGATCCTCGAGACGGCCGCCTCACGGCGGCGGCACGCCGACGCCGTCGCCGCCTGGTGCCGTGAGTACGAGGTCGCCGGCTTGGACGTGGACTGGGAGGCCGTCAAGGCCTCCCAGCGAGACGAGTTCTCGGCCTTCGTGGAACAGCTCGCCCGTCGGCTGCACGCGGACGGGCGACTGATCGCCGTCGACGTCTACCCCAAGGTGAGCGAGCCGGGGGGCTGGGACGGCCCCCGCAGCCAGGACTGGGCGCGACTGGGCCGCGCCGTCGACCAGTTCCGTATCATGACGTACAACTACTCCGGCTCGTGGAGCGGACCGGGTCCCCTCTCCCCTCCCGACTGGATGGACCGGGTCCTGCGCTTCGCTGAGACCCTGGTGCCGCCGGAGCGCATCGTCATGGGCCTCGGCTTCTACGGGCGCGTATGGCACCGCGACGGGACGACGGCCGACCTCGTGTGGAACGACGTCCTGGCCATCCGCCGGGAGTCCGACCCGCAGGAGACCCGCACCGCCTCCCGGGAGCTCTATCTCTCGTACCGGAGGGACGGACGGCGCGTCGAGGCCTTCTTCCCCGACGCGCCGGCCGTACGCGCCAAGGCGCGCATGCTCCTCTCACGGCACCCGCGCATCCACGGCGTCTACGCCTGGATGATGGGTCAGGAGGACCCGCGCGCGTGGCGTGAGCTGGCGGGCCTGCTCCACACGCGCGCGAGCACCACGCAGCCGTAGCGCGGTCGCAGGCCGCGACCACCCGGCTGCCGGCGCCCACCCAGACGACGCACGAGAAGAGGCCGGGGGCGAGCGCCCCCGGCCTCTCGTCGTCTGTCGGTCCGTCTCCGCCGCGCTCAGGCGCCGGGCGGAGCCGGCACCGGGGGCGGAGGCGGAGCCGGCGGCTCCGGCGGCTTGGGCTCGTCGTCCCGCGCCTGAGTGACTTCGGTCTGCTCGCCGGCGCCGGTCGCGACCTCGCCGCCCTCGCCCGGTCCGGACGCCGGCGCGGCGGTCTCGCCTGAGGCCGGCGGCGCCGGAGGCGGCGGCGCGGACGCCGGCGGGGTGAGCGGCGGGGCCGGCGGCCGGCCGGCGAGCGGGTCGGCCGCGGCGCGCCAGGCGTCGTCGCCGGCCGGCTGACCCGGCGCGGCCGGCCCGGCCGGGCCGGCGCCGGAGGACGGCGGCGCCGGAGGCGCCGGCGGGATGCCCGGCATCCTGCCGCCCGCCGCCGGCGGCGCGACGTCGCCGCCCGACGCGACGTACAGCACGCTCACGTAGCAGATGGCGTAGGGCGGGAACAGCACGGCGAAGAGGAGGAACAGGAGGAAGCCGAGGACCAGCCCGCCGCTCTCGCTCCCCCGGTAGACGCTGGCGGATATCGTGACGATCACGGCCGCCAGGACGAGGGCCGCGATGCCCAGCAGGATGACCATGCCGAAGGTCCACCACCAGCCGGCGCTCTTGACCATCTGGTTGCTGCGCGACGCGGCCTCGGAGAACCCGATGCCCTGATCGGCGATCAGCGGCAGCACGTAGAGCCAGATGATCGCGATCCAGATGGTGACGACGAAGCTGATGATCCAGCCGATGAACGGGATGACGTTCAGCAGACTCAGGCCGAGGGAGATGGCGAACACGACGAGCGCGAACACCGCATAGGCGCCGAACTTGCGGAACCCGCTGAAGAGGTCGCCGAACCGGACGTTGCGGTTGCCCTTGTAGGCGCCGAGCACCATCTCGAACATGCCGCCGTAGAAGGTCATGCCGACCACCTGGTAGGCGAACACGGCCACCGCGTACACGATCAAGCCGAGGATCAGCATCCCCGCGCCGATCCCCGAAAGACCGCCGGCCGTGTCGTCGGCGAGGTCGACGCCGAAGGCCAGCCCGGCGCCGGCGAAGACGGCACCGAGGATGGCGATCGCGACGGCCACGATCACCGCCATGATGAGCCCGACAACGAGGCCGGCGAGGATCAGCCAGCCGACATCCCTCCGCCACAGGTCCCAGGCCCTGGCGAACACGTCGCCGATAGTCATCGCACTCCTCCCGATCGCTTGACCCGACGCGCACGCCGAGTGCTTCGCCGCACAGCATGCCCCGAACGGGCGGCGGCGAGTCACGTCCGTCGGCCGGCCTGCACCGTCCGGCCGCCCGTGGGCGGCAGTACGTGAGTTCGCGGCCGCCGCCTGCTACCCTTGCCGCACGATGCGCGCCTGTTCAGGCAGAGGAGCCGCGAGGCTCGCCGGCCCGGCGGCCTCTCGCGGCGCGGGGCGGCCGGAGCGCACATGACGCCCGCCGCGACCTCCCGCCTCAGAGGCGCGGCGCTCGACGCCGCGCTCCGCTTCCACAGCGACCTCATGGTCGAGGCGCGCAGGATCATCGACGCCGGCAACGCGCAGGGCGTCGTGCTGCGCCTCACCGGCGGCCTCGCGGTCCGTCACTACGCCATCGACCTCGAGTTCGCGGAGCGGGAGTACAGCGACATAGACCTGATCGGCCTCAAGCGGCAGGTCGCCGACATCGGCGCCGTGTTCCGCTCCCTGGGTTACGTGGAGAACTGTCACGTCGCCATGGCGACCACCAACGGGCAGCTCCAGTTCTTCGTGCCGCCCGGCCCGCAGGGTGCCGGGGACGGGCCCGGCGCTGACGCTGCGTGCGCCGGGCCCTACGACCTTCCCGTCATCACGGAGACGCCGCCGAGCGACCACATCGACGTCTTCCTCGACGCCATGCGGATGGACCACCAGATCGACTTCCGCGACCGGCTCTCGCTCAACACCTACGCCATCGACCCGGCGGACCTCTTCCTCACCAAGCTGCAGATGGTGAACCTCAACGAGAAGGACGTGCACGACGTCATCTCGCTGGTCAAAGACGTGTACGTCGACTTCCAGCCGCACCCGGGGGTCCTCGACCTGCACCGCGTGGCGGAGGTATGCGCCGGCAACTGGGGCCTGTACATCGACGTCATGAACAACATCGACACCGTGGTCGAGCACGTCGCGGACTACGGCCTCGTGCCGCGCGACGCGGCTCGGGTGCGGCGGACGCTCGAGCTGGCGCAGGACATGATGACCGAGCAGGCCAAGACGCTGCGCTGGCGTCTGCGCGCCCGCATCGGCAAGCGCGTGCGCTGGTACTCCGAGGTCGAGGAGCAGTTCGGAGGGCGCACGCACGAGGACATCACGCAGGCCGTGCGCACCAAGGCCGGCCGGGCCGCCAGGTGAGCGGCCGGCCCGCCCCAATCAGACCCCTGCCTGCGGTCCCGCGCCCTCGACGGCCGAGAAGTCGAGGTCGCCCCGGCCGGCGTCGAGCGCGGCGGCGTAGAGCTCCCGCGCGGCGTCCAGCAGCGGGAGCTCGAGCTCGGCGCCGGCCGCCGTCCGCTCCATCAGCCCGAGATCCTTGGCGGCGAGGGCGAGCGTGAACGCGGGCCGCGCGTCGCTCGCCTCCAGCTTCCGCAGCTTGCCCAGTGCCCACTGCGGCACGACCTCGGTGGGCCCGAGACCGGCCAGGAGCGTGCCCGGCTCGACCCCGCCGACACGGCCGAGCCGGACCGCCTCCACGGCAGCGGCCATGGCGGTCAGCAGGAAGGCGTTGACGGCGAGCTTGCCGGCGGTGCCGGCGCCGTGCGACCCCAGGTGCACGCTCGCCCGGCCGAGCGCGTCCAGTATCGGCCGCGCCTCGGCCACGTCCTCGGCGGGCCCGCCGACGAGGAACACGAGCATCCCCTTCTCGGCGGCCGCGAGACTGCCGGACATCGGTGCGTCGACCATGCGGACGCGGTCCTCGCGCGCAGCCGCGGCGAACTCGCGCGAGTCCTCCGGCGCCACGGTCGAGTGGTCGAGCCAGAGTGCGCCGGCCTCTGTGCCGGCGAGCAACCCGTCGTCGCCGTAAGCCACGGCGCGCACGGCCGCCGGGTCCGCCAGGACCGTCAGCACGGCGGCCGCCCCGGCCGCGGCCTCTCGCGGCGTCGCCGCCACGGCCGCTCCCGCGGCCGCGAGGCTCTCCGTCCTGGCCGCCGTGCGGTTGTACACGGAGAGCTCGTGACCGGCGTCCAGCAGGCGGCGAGCCATGCGCCCGCCCATCATCCCGGTGCCGATCACGGCAAGTCTCATGACGCCGCCTCCCCCTGCTCCTCGACGGTGTTCCACCAGCGGCGGCGCGTCCCGATCCGGGCTCTCGCCCGCCACCTCAGCCTCTTGGGCGCGTCCTCGACGGCGCCCGTCAGGCGGGCAAGGAGGCCGTTGACGCGAGCCCGGTCCCCGGGCTCGAGACCGGCCCCTCCCAGCTCCTCGCCGCAGCGCCGGAGGTTCCGCGCGACATCGTAGAACAGTCCCCAGTCGCGCGCACAGAGCGCACCGAGATAGTCCGCATCGAGCTCGTCGGCTGCCGTGCCCTCGCCGTGACAGACGGTGAGGAGCATGACCGCGTCGCGGAGGTCGCGCGGTTCGGGCTCGTGCATCTGCAGCTTGGCGGCCAGCGCGTCGGTGAGCGAGACGGCGTACGGATGCTGCGTGAGCCGACCTCGCAGGTCGATCCGGTGGTCGAGCAGGAAGCTGTCGAAGAAGATGTCGACCTTGTCCGCCGCGTGCGCCCTGCCGGTACCGTCGCCGTGCACGCACTCGCGCGCGAACTGCGCCTGGAGACCCTTCGTCACCTGGCGCACGTGCACGCGCTCCCGGTAGCCGAGCTCGTCGAAGACGCCGACCACCGCCCTCGTCTGGCGGCGTGGCGCCACCATGTCGAGATCGACATGGTGGCGCAGGCAGACGACGAGCCCGGCGCAGTACTCGTGCACGGCCAGACCGCCGAGGAGACGCAGGACGACCCCGCGCGTCCGGGCCGTGTCGACGATCGACCGGCCCTCCTGCGCCATCAGGTCGGAGGTCGTGACCGACCCGTCTCCCTGGTGCTGGCCGCCCATGAGTCGGGTCTGCCCGCGGAGCGGGTCAGCGAAGCGTTTTGCCTGGACGGGGACCGGGCCTCGCGAGCGCCTCGGCACGTTGCCCACCGGCACGAGCCGGTGGTATCCTGCCGCTCCCGCCCTCTCCCCCCGGCCGGCGGCCACGCCATGAGCATCGTCACGTTCAACAACGTCGAGAAATCGTACGCGGGCCAGCGCCTGTTCGCCAGCGTGTCGTTCGCCATCGACGGGCACGACCACGCCGTCCTCGTCGGGCGCAACGGCACGGGCAAGACGACGCTCCTCCGGCTCATCGCCGGCGAGGAGCACCCCGACGGCGGGACGATCACGCGCGCCCGCGGCCACAGGATCTGGCTGCACGAGCAGACGCCGGAGCTGGAGCGCGACCGCCCCGTACGAGACTATCTCCTGGAGGCGTTCGGCGACGCCGTCGAGCTCGAGGCCGCGCTGCGCGCCACCGAGGAGCGTCTCTCGGGACTGGCCGAGCACAGTCCCGGACTGCGCGACACCATGCGCAGCTACCAGCAGCTCCAGCGACGCTTCGAGGCCGCAGGGGGCTACGGGTACCGCGACCGCCTCGGCGGAGTCGTCGAGGGCCTCGGCCTGCCGGACGACATGCTCGAGCGCAACCTGCTGACGCTGTCGGGCGGCGAGCTCACGCGCGTCACGCTGGCGCGCGCGCTGCTCGCCGACGCCGACCTCCTGCTGCTCGACGAGCCCACCAACCACCTCGACATCGACTCGGTGGAGTGGCTCGAAGGCTTCCTCGCCGAGTACCGCCGCGCCTTCCTGCTGGTCACGCACGACCGCCGCCTCCTCGAGAAGGTGGGGCGGCGCGTCTTCGCCGTGGAGCACGAGCACGTGGAGACCCAGGGCGGCGACTTCGCCACCTACCTGAAGGAGAGCGAGGCGCGGCTGGACCTCATGCGCCGGGAGTACGAGCAGGATCTGGAGAAGATCGAGCAGCTCCAGCGCTTCTACGACCGCTTCCACGCCAAGAAGGACAAGGCCAAACAGGCCAAGGCGAAGCTCACCCAGATCGAGCGGATCAAGGCCGGGCTGCGGGAGCCCCCCAGACAGAAGCGGAGCTTCAAGCTCGGGCTCCCGCAGCCCAAACCCTCCGCGCGCGTCGTGCTCGAGCTGAAGACGCCGGCCATCGGCGTCGGCTCCGCCGACGACCCCGCCGGCCACTCCGTCCTCGTGCGCGACGTGGACGTGGTGATCGAGCGCGGCGAGAAGGTCGCCCTGCTCGGCCCCAACGGGTCGGGCAAGACGACGCTGATCGAGACGGTGGCCGGCCTGCGCAGCCTGGCGGCCGGCGCCTCGCACCTCGGACACAACGTGCGGCCCGCCTACTACTCGCAACAGGGACGTGAGCTGGACGAGGACGACACGGTGCTCCAGGCCGTGCTGCCGCTGGTCGGTCAGGACGAGCAGACCGCCCGCGGCCTGCTGGGCCGGTTCCAGTTCGGACCCGACGAGGTCGAGAAGCGGGTGGACATGCTCTCCGGCGGCGAGCGCAGCCGCCTCCGCCTGCTCACCCTGCTGGTCGGCGACGCCAACTTCCTCCTGCTGGACGAGCCCACCAACCACCTCGACATGGGATCGGTGGAGGCGCTCGCCGACGCGCTCGAGGACTACACGGGCACCATCCTGTTCGTCACCCACGACCGCCACCTCATCGACAGAGTCGCCTCGCGGGTGCTGGAGATCCACGACAGCCGCCTGCTCAACCACCTCTCGGCGGCGAGGTACTGGGAGGCACGGGCGCAGCGCCTCGGCCATGTGTCCGAGCCTGCCCCGCAGCCCGCTGCGCGCGGCGGCAAGGGCGCCGGCAGGGCGGCGCCGTCCGGAGCCGCCGCCAGCCGCGGCAAGGAAAGCGCGGAGGAGGCGCGCCGCCGGCGCGCCCGGCTCCGAGCCGCCGAGGCAGCCGTGCTCAAGGCGGAGAAGGAGCTCGGCGAGATCGATGCAGAGCTCGCCGAGCCCGAGACTTACGCCGACCGGGCTGCGCTCAACAGGCTCCTCGACCGGCGCACCGACGTCGAGCGGTGCCTCAAGCGCGAGTACGCCGCCTGGGAGCGGCTGGTCGACGAAGAGGCCTGACCGCCTGCGGCGGCAGGCCCACAGACCAGCCGCCCCCTCCGCTTCCCCCAATTCAGGTGTCTCACCTATTGACTTCGTGGTCCCCTGGTCGGCTGAATGACCGGACAGGGGCCGGTTCGGCGACCGGCGTGCGTGAGCAAGGGGGAGCGCCGGTCAGTCGGCCCATCTCTCGGGCGCGGTGTCCGCCGCGCGGCAAGGAGGTACGACGTGAGCAAACGACTCCTGACCGTTCTC
>JAAZAR010000127.1 GCA_012514235.1 Actinomycetota bacterium | reverse complement strand
TGCCGGACAGCACGAGCACCTTGTGCCGGATGAGCATCATGCGCACCTCGAGCTCGTCCTGCCGTGGCTGGAGGTCGTCGTCCATCTCGCTGCAGCCGTGGCCGGCGCGCTTGTCGCGCGTAGCACCCTCAGGCATCGAGCACATCTCCCTTCGTGACCGCGTGCAGTGTGTCGCCGACGGCCTCCCATACCTCTGTGACCTCGGTCGCGGCGCGACCGCCGTAGTCGATGATGTCGGTGCCGGCCACTTGGGCGTGCGTCACCGCGGGGTCGTAGTCGATCGTGGCCATGAATTCCGCACCGGCGGCCTCCGCCTCACCGACGATCTGCTCGGCGAGCTCGGGGTTCAGGTCCGCCTTGTTCACGCAGACGGCGAAGGGCAGGCGAAACTGCCGTACGACTTGCACGACGCGGTCGAGATCGTGCCGTCCCGAGACGGTCGGCTCGGTGACCGCGAGCACGAGATCGGCGCCGGTGAGTGAGGCGATGACCGGACAGCCGATGCCGGGTGAGCCGTCCACGATGACCAGGTGCAGGTCGCGCTCTTCCGCCACGCGGCGTGCCTCGTTGCGGACCAGGGTCACCAGCTTGCCGGAGTTGTCCTCCGCGACGCCGAGCCGGGCATGGACGAGCGGGCCGAAGCGTGTCTCGGAGACCATCCAGGCGCCGTTGACGACGGGCTCCATGCGGATTGCCTCGGCGGGGCACACACGCCGGCAGAGCCCACAGCCCTCGCAGGCGATGGAATCCACGGAGTAGCCGTCATCGGGGGAGCCGAGCACGGCCCCGAAGCGGCAGACCTCGGCGCAGCGGTCGCAGGCCGTGCAGGCGTCGGGATCGATGACGGCCTGATGGCGGCCGCTGAACGGGTGTTCCGGCCCGGTCTCGGGGCGCAGCACCAGGTGCAGGTCGGCGGCGTCGACGTCGCAGTCGGCCAGCACGGCCTGTCCGGCAAGCGCGGCGAACGCGGCGACCACACTCGTCTTGCCGGTGCCGCCCTTGCCGCTGATCACGACCAGCTCACGCGGCGTCACGATGCCACCTCGACACTCCGCGCGGCGACGACGATGCGCTCCCACGCCGCGCTCAACTTGTCTTCCAGGCCCGCGACGGCATCGAGGAGCAGCTCGCCACGGGCGTAGGCCTCGGCGATGCGTCTGTCGTTGGGGAGTTCGAGGACGATCTCGAGGCCCTCCGCTGCGCAGTAGCACAGGACGCCGTCGTCGCCGAGGTCGGCGCGGTTCACCGCGACGACGCAGCGCAGGCCGAGAGCGCGCACCATCTCGACGGCGAGCGTGAGATCGTGCAGCCCGAACGGCGTCGGCTCCGTGACGAGGACCACCAGGTCGGAGCCGCGCACCGCCTCGATGACCGGGCACGAGGTGCCCGGCGGGGCGTCGATCAGGATGACGTCCTCATCGACGCCCTCGAGGCTGGCGATCGTGGCGCGAGTCGTCGGTACGGCCTTCGCCTCTCCGACCGAAAGCACGCCTGTGATCAGCGGGAACGCGGGCCTGTCGCCGACCGTGACCGAGCCGTATTCGACGACGCCCGTGTTGCGAGCCTCCTCGGCGATCGCGTGCTCGGGACACAGCAGGGAGCACGCGCCGCACGAGTGGCAGAGCTCGGGGAACACGAGGACGGTCGAGCCGATCAGCGTGATGGCCTTGAACGCACAGACCTCGGCGCACACGCCGCAGGCCGTGCAGCGCTCGTCGTCGACTGCCGGCACGAGGACGCGCACCGGCTCGCGGCGCTCGATCTCGGGTCGCAGGAAGAGGTGACAGTCCGGCTCCTCGACGTCGGTGTCCAGGAGCCGGACCGTCATTCTGCGGCCGGCGAGCATCGCCGCGAGGTTGGTCGCGAGCGTCGTCTTGCCGGTGCCGCCCTTGCCGCTGGCGATGGCGATGCGCATCGCCTCAGACCTCGGAGAGCGCGAGCGCGCCATATGAGCAATCGCTGACACACAGGCCGCAGCCATTGCAGAGCCTCGCGTCGATGACGGCCGTCTCTTCGAGGGTGATCGCATCTCGTAGGCACGTCTCGACGCACGTGCCGCACGCGATGCAGGACCCGGGCTTGGCGACGATGGCCACGATACGTGCTTGGCGAACGACGGCCGGCGCTTTCGTGGGCGCGTCCGCGACGGGCGCTGAAGCGATGACGGCGGCCGTTCCGTCGTCCGTGATGCCGGCGCCGGCAGGGGGGCTGAGGCTCGCTCCGCGCCCGCTGCCGTCGCGGTGACGCCGTCGCATCCCTTGACCGCTCCCTTGACCGCGGCCGCCTCCACCGCCGCCTGGTCCGCGTGCGCCCATGTCAGCCCCGCCTCGCCGACTCGAGGCGATCCAGGCGCTCGAGCACTTGGGTGAGCTTCTCCTCGACGCGCGAGAGCGCGTCCGGCGCGTCGCCGGTCGGAGCCGGCGCCTGAGCATCAGCCTGCGCCGCTTGTTGCCAGCCGGTGAGCCCGGTGGCGTAGAACTGGTTTCTCCGGCCGCGACCGCCGCCACGGCCAGGGGACATGGTGGCGTCGCCACAGAAGCCCCGGCGCCCGCCTGTCATCGGGCCGTAGCCCATCGGGCCTGTACCGTCTCTGCCTGGCATGTCGTCTCCTTGGTTGGACGGGGCGACATGGAGCCGGGTCCCGTCAGTTATGAGCATACGCCCATAATATACCCGGGAATCCCAGATGCAAGCGTGCGCTCAGCGGAAGCTGAGTATCTGCTCGAGCGGTAGCCGTCTGGGGGTCGTCGCCAGCTCTGCTGGCAGACCGACAGCCACGAGCGCCACGAGCCGCGCGGGCGGCGCCACCTCGAGGAGCTCCTGAAGGCGCTCGCCGGCCACGATCGGGGCGCACGTCCAGCAGGCGGCATAGCCCATGGCGTGGGCCGAGCTGGAGAGCACTTGCACGGCGGCGCCGGCGCCCTGCAGTTCCGGCCGCGCGCAGAGGCGGTCGTGCTCTTCCCGGCTCACTCCGGCCAGCTCCATGAGCTCCTTCATCGGCGAACTGGGCGGCAGCGCCAGCACCGCTATGCACAGCGGCGCCTTGGCGAAGAGCAGGGCCTGCTTGATTGCGGCCGCGCGCATCCGCTCGTGAAGCGCAAGCTGGGGGCGCAGCGCGAGTTCCTCGAAGCGCTCTCTGACCGCGGCCTGCATGGCCGCGAGCAGCTCATGGTCCTGGACGGCGATGAGACGCCAGGCCTGGGAGCTGCAGGGGCTGGCCGCGCACGAGGCGAGCGCAACCATGTGCTCGACGTCCGCGCGGGGGACGGGTTCGTGCTCGAAACGGCGCACTTGGCAAGCGTCGCGGACGACGGCCTCGTAGCCGCCGCGGTCGCTGGGGACGAGATGACTCTGTGTCGGCGCCATGGCTGAACCTCCGTCGTCGCGAGGCGGCGCGGCACCCTCCGCGACCAGGACCTCACGCTGGTCACCTCCGTGATCGCCGCGGCAGCGTCCCTCACGCGCCTGTTACAGGCATACGCTCATAATACCTCCAATCGGTCCGTAGGCAATGGCGTTCGTCGTCTGCTTCGTGGGCTCGTCCGTCCCGCCTAGCGCAGGATCACGAGTGAGTAGAGCGCCGCATACAGCACGCTCGCGACCGTACAGGTCACGAGCAGCATCGGGACCCCCACCCGCATCCATCCGGCGGAGCTGATGGGGAGGGCGGAGCGTTCGGAGTGGCTGGTGACGATGATGTTGGCCGAGGAGCCGATGATCGTCGAGTTGCCGCCGAGTCCCGCGCCGAAGGCGAGCGTCCACCAGAGCGGCTCGGTCTCGATGCCGAACGACGCGAGCCCACCGACCACAGGGATGAGCGCGACCGTGATTGGGATGCTGTCGATCACGGCCGAGAGCAGCGCCACGGCCCAGATGAGGCCGACGCCGAGGAGGATCGGGTGGTCCCCTGCGACCATCTGCAGCCGCTCGGCGAGTGCCTCGAGCACGCCGGACGCCTCCATCCGCGCCGGCGTGCGCTCGCTCTGGGAGGCCCCGGCGTCGGCCTGACAGGTGTAACAAATCACCCCCTTCGTGCGTTGTAGGAGCAGAGGCCGCAAACCCCTGGCAAGGAGGGATAGATGAAGTTCCTGAAGATCCTCGCGGTGACCATGCTCGTCGCCCTGCTGGTGACCAGCGTCACCGTCGCCGGCACGCGCACCAAGCGGGCCAAGCGCGACACCGGCACGCAGAAGCTCCACCTGCAGATCTGCACACCCACGCCCCGCGCCAGTTGCACCGCCACGCCCAACCCGGACTGTACGGCCACGCCCAACCCGGACTGTGACGGCGACCAGGCGCGCGACCGCGACCGCGATCGCGACGGCAGCTGCGCCGAACCTACGCCCAACCCGGACTGTACGGCCACGCCCAACCCGGACTGTGACGGCGACTGCGACGGATCGCAGACCCAGACGCAGACCCAGACGCAGACCCAGACGCAGACCCAGACCGGTCAGACTGAGGAGGGCGGCGGCTCCGGCGGCGGCGGCAACTGCTTCGGCGGCGGCGGTTCCGGCGGCAGCGGCGGCGGTTCCGGCGGCAGCGGCGGCGGCAACTGAGCCGAGCAGGAAGCCCCACCACGCGCGCCGCCGGCAGCCGTCGCGGACACCCCGGCCCCTGGTTTCGCGGCCGGCGGCGCGCATCGCTTCGGGCCTACCCGATCGCACTGTACAATGGGACATGAGAGATGACCCCAACGGTGAGAGGCCGGGCGTGCTCTCTTCCCCCACACCCAGCGACACCCAGTCACGGAGGCCACCGGCAAGCGACGCCGCCGAGGTGGAGTTCGAGCGCCTCTACCACGACTACCACGCGCGCATCTACAACCTCACGGCGCGCATCACCGGCGACGTCGACGAGGCAGCCGACATCACCCAGGACGTCTTCTTGCGGGCGTACTCCCACCCCATCGACACCCGCGACGGCCGCAGCACGCAGCCGTGGCTGTACAGGATCGCCGTGAACGCCTCCTACGATCATCTCCGCCGCCGTGCCGCCCATCCGGCGGCGCCGCTCGACAGCGTGCCCGAGCTCGCGGCCGCCGGCGACGGGTTCGCCGGCGCGGAGACCACGCGACTCGTCGAGAGCTGCCTGGCCTCTCTCTCGCCGCGCTACCGGACGGCGCTGGTACTCAAGGACCTGCACGGGCTGAGCAACGCCGAGATCGCCGACGTCATGGGCCTGCACAATGGGGCCATGCGGGTACTCCTGCATCGGGCACGCGCGGCGTTCCGGCGAGCCTTCCGCCGCGCCGCGCCGGGCGAGGCAGGCGGCATCTCGACCCTCGGCCTCGCCGCCTTCCTGCCCGAGCTGCCCGTGCCCGCGAGCCTGCAGATGCCCTCGTGGGCCTCGCCGGCGCCGGCGGGCTCGGGTCTGGCGCCCTCGTTCCACCCGGTCGCTCCCTCTGTCCACCCGATCGCTCCCCCCGCGGGAGGCGAGCAGGTGGTGCTCTCCGCCGGAGCACCGGCGGCGGCCATCCCGATTGCGGCAGCGCCGGCTGCGCAGGCCGGCCTGCTCGCCGGCCTGGGGAGCGTCGCCGGAGTCAAGGCGGCCGTCGCCGTGGTCGCAGCGGTGGCCGTCGTCGGCGGAGGCGCGGCCATCGGGCACTACAGCGAACCGGCCGATCCGGGCGTCTCCGCGGCGGGCGCGCACGGGGCGACTGCCTCAGGACCGGGATGGGCCACGTCCCACGACGGCCGGGGGCACCGCGAGCTGGTCCAGGCGCGGCTGGGGCTCACCGGCCTCGCAGCCGCCATCGGCGGCCAAGGCAGCGGCGCCGGCGGCGTGCGCGCCGGGGAGGGCGCGGCCGGCAACCAGCGCCTCGGTGGGTCCGGCGCCGGCGGCGGAGACGCCACTCGCTTCGGCGGGGCGGGCGCGGGCGCCGCGAGCGGCGGCGCCAACTCCGGTGACGGCGCCGGCTCGGGCGGCGGTGCCGGCTCAGGTGGCGGTGCCGGCTCAGGCGGCGGTACCGGCTCGGGCGGCGGTGCCGGTTCGGGCGACGCCGGCACAGGCGGCACAGACACTGGCGGCGGCACGGTTGGCACCGGCGCCGCAGGCTCCGGCGGAGGCACGGGCGGCGGCAGCGATGCGTCCGGAACCGGCACCGGCGGCTCCGGCGGCGGTTCCGGCGGCGGCTGATCCACCGGCCGGCGCGCATCTGCTCCTGGAGCCAGGGGAAGTACTCACCGGCGCTCATCCCCCGCATGGGCGGGAACAGGTCCTCCTCAGAGCTGAAGAAAGGCGAGGGCTGCGGCCAGCAGGAAGCCGGTCGCGGCCGCCACGAACGCGACCAGGGCGAAGGCGATCAGCTGCATGAGGGCGTCCTCCAGCTGTCGACCCTGGCCTGCCGCGTCGAGAACGGGATGCCGTGCTCGCGCCATGGGCGGTCACATCGCTTGCCTTCGCTCCCGTCCCTCGTCCGGCGTTGGCTCCGACTGGTGGGCGTGGCCATCGAGAACTCAGGCCGACGCGACCCGGAAACGACGCGGCCGGGCAACGTCATCGGTCGTCGAGGAACTTGAACCGGGGGATCTCGACGGGCACGCCCAGCTCTCGCCTATGGGGGCATTCTGGGGCGTTCGCCGAGCCGCCGTTTCGAGGTCGAGCCTGGGGTTTCCCGCAGTTCTGGCGACTTTGGCAACCTGGCCAATGGCTTCAAGCCCCTTGCTTTCCCGCCCTCGTCCTCGCGGTGGGCATTGAGTCGGAACCCTCCGTGCTGCCCCTGCGTCACCTGCCCTACGTGTGTGGCGTTGCGCGTCGGCGCGGCTCGGTCACGTTGCCACTCACGAGTATGAACCCGCCGCTCGGAAGTCGCGAGGGCAGCAGTCGCTCGACAACCTTCGCAGTCCGTCCGCCGGAGGGAAGGTGAATCGCCGTACGCTCGTGGATGTCGCGCACGGGAAGACCGGCGAAGAGGCCACGCGCCTGCCGCATGCTGTGCCAGCGTGGTCCCCGGTAGCCGCCCTGCCCCCCGTCTCTCCCTTCCTGCAGCCACAGGAGACTGTGCCGGTTGAGCAGACCGACCGCGAACCGCCGTCGACTCACGCGGACGATCTCAGCGACGGCGGCGGCCTCGTCGTCGACGAAGCAGACCGCAGCGATGGACATGACCATGTCGAAGCTCGCGTCCGCGAAGGGCAGCGCGCGGGCGTCTGCGATCGTGTAGTCGGCCCTCCCGCCGTCATGAGCGCGGGCATACTCGAGCCGGGCCTCGTCCAGATCGACTCCCACGACCGGGCCATGCATGCGCCTCGCCAATGCCCGTGTGAAGTAGCCGGTGCCGCAGCCCACGTCGAGGAGCGACTCCCCGGGCCGGGGCGAAAGGCCGTCGTGGACCAGCCGCGCTTCGCGCTCGCCGATCCACCGCCCGCGCGGGGTCTCGTACCAACGGTCGTACTCTGCAGGGTCCAGAGACCTGCCGCCTTTCTGCGTGAGGCTGAGCGGTTGCCGCGGCGCTGAGGCTGAGGCGCTCCCTGGGAGTTGAGACGGGCAGGGCGGATGCTCCAGCTTGATTCGGGGCCGAGAAGCGGCGGTAGCGCTTCTCGGCCCCGAATGGTGTACGTTCCCGGAGTTCCGGCAGGGCAAGGCTCTGGCCGGCGACCGCGACCGCTACTCGTCTTCCTTCGGCTGCCAGACCTCCCAGACGCGCCCGACCAGGTCGGGGCCGGGGTGAAGGACCTTCTTGCCCGGCTCCCAGCCGGAGGGCGTTACCTCCTTGCCCCCGGTGGCGCGCACGTGCTGGTAGGCCTTGATCTGCCGCAGCGTCTCCGCGACCTTGCGGCCCACCGGCGGCGTGAGCACC
>JAAZAR010000162.1 GCA_012514235.1 Actinomycetota bacterium | reverse complement strand
TATCGGGACGGGGGCGCCGTTTGTCTGCCCAGTGTCAGTCCGTTTCCAGCCTTGCGTGCGGAGAGCAGGTCGTCGAAGCGGACGGTCTGAGAGTCGTCACCTTCACAGTCCCCGGCCGCCCGGTCGGGAGGGGACGCTCCCGGTACTCACCCTGTACCGGGCGTTTCCAATCCCCCACACAGACGCGCGCCCACGAGCGCTCTGCACGCGATGCGCGGCTCGCCTGCGCCCGCGGCCCGCGCGATCGTTCAAGAGCTATTCCACTAGCCCGTCGTTGCATTCCTCCAGGAGGAAGCATAATATTGGCATATGCCAATAATGCAGGGACAGTGCCGGAACTAGACGGAATACGCCGGGGGAGTGAGAGGCCGTGAAGGTCGCCATCACCGCACAGCAGAACGACATCGACTCGCTCGTCGATCCCAGGTTCGGACGCGCCCGTTGGCTCATCGTCGCCGACACAGAGACCGGCTGGTGGGAGGCGCACGACAACGCAGTCAACGTAGCCGGCGCCGGAGTGCAGGCCGCCAGCGCGGTGACTGCACGGGGCGTTCATGCCGTGATCACCGGCAACGTCGGCCCCAGGGGGCAGAAGGCCTTGGCCGCCGAAGAGGTCGCCATCTATCAGGTCGGCAACGGCGTCAGCGCCAGACAGGCGCTGGACGCCTTCAGACGCGGCGAGCTCGCAGCTGTCGAGGAACCGACAATCAGCGGCCCCTGGTCTTGATGAGGGTCCGAGCACTCATGAACAGAGACAACAGGCCCAGGAATCGTCGGCAACGACATCGCAGGCCAGCAGGCGACGGCAGCGCGCTGGGCCTTGGGGGCCAGAACGCACGCGGCCGCCGGAACGTCTGGGGCGGCTGGAGCAGTCTTGGAGGGCGCTCCATGACCCGCATGCTGATCGCTGTCGGCGCCTACGTCGCGCAGGATCTGCGAGACGCCGAGGGGATGATGCGGCCGGTGCTTCGCCGGGTCGCGATCCGGCTGGCCCTGAGCTCAAGGGAGCCGGCGCGCCGACTCGGAGACGCCTGTCTGCACCTCGACCCGCCCGCGGTGGGCGCGGATCCCAGTCGACGCGACGTGATTGCGGTGAGCGCGCCTCCAATGACCATCGCCGCGGCGCGGGCTGCAGCGCCCGTCGTCATTGGGGACGATGGGCCGCCGCCTTGAATTCGGGCCACCGCCCCCTCTACTATGAGCATATGCCAATAACGGACGAGGAGACTGATGGCACGTCCACCGATTGAACGAGCCGTGGGGAGCGTGCCCCGCGTCACCCTGTTCAAGCCGGCAGGGGTCCCCGGTCGTGAGCTCGAGCAACTCTCGCTCGCCGTCGACGAGCTTGAGGCGATCCGCCTCGTCGATCTCGAGGGCCTCAGCCACGAGCAGGCAGCCGCGGCGATGGGAGTCTCGCGACAGACCGTTGGCCGGGTTCTCGAGGGCGGCCGTGCCAAGGTCGCCGAAGCACTGGTCGATGGCAAGGCGATCCTCATCGGCGGCGGGCAGTACCGCATCGAGCCACGGCCACTCTGCTGCGCGTCGTGCGGCGAGGTCTGGACCGGCGACCCGGAACCGACGTCACACACCTGCCCTGCGTGCGGGTCGGCCGAAGTCCGGACGTGCTGGGGCGGGCCGGGCCGCTGCGGCAAGCGCCGCGGCGGTGGCCAGGGGCGCGGGCGGCGCGCCGGTGAAGGTCCGGGCTGCCAAGGATCGCGCCGGTGAAGGTCCGGGCTGCCGAGGACGAGACTGGGGGCGAGGCCGAGGAGGTTCGTGACGCCGACTCGCCCCAACGACAGCAACGAGACTATCGAGCCACTCCAGGAACGGAGCCTGACCACATGACCGACACCAACGGAACCACACAGCGAATCGCTATCCCTTCCGAGGCCCCGGCGGTCTCGACGCGCGGCGCTCCGGGCATTTTGGACGCTGCGAGTGCTTCACGATGATCGATGTCGTCGGCGGGGAGGTCACCGAGGTCGCCGTGCTCCAGAACGCACCGCACACCGAGGGTGGTTGCATGGCGCCTGTGCTGACGCTGGCGGAGCACAACGTCGACGCGATCGTCGTTGACGGCATCGGCCGCCGCCCGCTGATGGGCTTCAACCAGGTCGGGATCGCCGTACACGCCGGCGTGGGTTCGGACGTCCGGATGACGGTCCAGGCATTCATCGCAGGCGGCCTCCCGGTAGTCGGACTCGAAGGCGCTTGTCAGCACTGAGCGGATCATCCGGCTTGAGCCTGTCATGGCAGGCGGACTGCCGGCGCCTCACGCTGCGAACCATGTGCAGCGAGGTGGCGATCCTGAGGACAGGTGTAACGCCTGGCACCTCCGAGCGTTAACAGTGCGACAGGCCCAACGATCGCTGGAGGAGAACCATGAGGATCATCAAGATCATCGCCATCGCGGCGCTGGTGGTGCTGGCGAGCAGCACGGTCGCCTTTGCCGGCACGAGGGTGTCCCAGAACGATAGGGTGCGGGACGGTAGCTGCACTGCGACCCCGACCTGTACGCCGACCTGTACGCCGACCTGCACGCCGACCTGCACGCCAACCAGCACCCCGACCTGCACGCCGACCGGTACCCCGACCTGCAAGCCCACGTGTGACGGCAGCCAGGTCAGGGAGCGCGCTCATGACGGCACCGGCAAGCAGGCGGTTGGTCAGGACCGCACGCCGACACAGGCCCGTGATGGCTCGTGTGCTGGCGCAGGTCGCCAGAGTCAGGCCCCGGTCGACCGCCAGAGCCAGAACGGTGCCGCGGCGCAGAGTCGCGCGGGTCAGGGACCGGCTGCTCATGCCCATGCGACGCACGGAGCCGGCCACGGCCAGCACGGCCACGGCGGCAACTCCAAGTGAGCTCACCGGCCGCAACGCGACGCGGTAGCGGGGCGATGTGCGCCCCGCTACCGCGTCGCGCGGCCTCGACCGGGTCTGGTCGGGCGATGGACTGTCACGCGACGACAGTGGACACACAGGAAAGGCACACACCCGTGGCGGCACGCGCGAACGAGATGGATTTGACGGCTCCCCAACGCGGAGAGCCGGAGACGTTCGAGAACCTGTACGAGCGGATGCGTGCCCGCGTCTACAACCTCGCAGCGCGCATCGTGCGCGATCCGGATGACGCGGCCGACATCACGCAGGACGTGTTCGCCACCACGTTCGTGCGCCGCCCCTGGAGCACCGCTGAGCAGCCGGTCGACCGCTGGATCTACCGGGTCACCGTGAACGCCTGCTACGACCACTTGCGCCGCACCAAGCGTCGCGCCACGTGCCCCCTGCCCGACGACGACAGTCTGACGGCGCACGGCGACGGGCTGGAACAGTCGTACGTGCGCCAGGCCGTGGAACAGGCCCTGCACGAGCTTCCGCCGCGCTACCGCGTGGCCCTCGTCCTCAAGGACCTGCACGGCATGGACACCGAAGAGATCGCCGCGGCCATGGGCACCACCCGGGCCACGGCGAGGGTCGTGCTGTTCCGCGCGCGCAGCTCGTTCCGGCGGACCTTCCGCCAGGCGGTGCCGGCCGCTGGGCCCCAGCTGGGAGCGCTCGGCTTGGCGGCGTTCCTGCCGAACCTGCCCCTGCCGGCGAGCCTGCAGGCGCCGCTCGCCCTCTCAGGCGTGCCGCTCGCGCCCGTCGGTTCCGCCGCCACACCGTCGCCCATGGCGACGCCAGCCCTGCCCGGTGTTCAGCCGGCCCCTGCCTCGCCCCTCATCGCATCTCCGCTGGCCGGCCTGCTTGCCAAGGCCGGTGGCACTGTTGGTGCCAAGGCGGTTCTGGCCGCAGCGGCCGCCATCGCCGTGGCCGGCGGCGGCGGAGCGATCCAGCAGGCTGCGTGGGACGACGTGCAGCCTGCCGTGACCAGACGCCACGCCGCAGTTGCCTCGGCCGCCGTGACGTCCGGCGTGCCGGCCGATGGACGCCATCGTGAGGCCGCGGTCAGGCGGCGCGGCAATCCTGGCAGACCTTCGGCAGGCCAAGGCCCAGGCGGCGGCGCAGCGAACGGCCGCCAGGGCGCCGCTGCAGGCCCGGCGCATGTCGGCGACGGCGCAGGCGGGTCGGCGAACCGGACCGGAGCTTTGAGCGGCAGCGGCTCAGGAGGACCTGACGACGCTGCGAGAGGCTTGGGCAAAGGCTCACCGGACGCGAAAGGATCGGGCAAAGGCTCACCGGACGCGAAAGGCTCGCGCAGTGGCTCGCCAGACGCGGGGGGCTCGGGCAAAGGCTCGGGTGGCTCGTCAACCGGTGGGGCGCGCGGCCGTGATCCCGGGCGTGCTCGTTGAGCTCATCCTGCGCAGGTGAAGCCCGGCTCCTCCGGAGTTCAGTCGAAGCCCGCCGTCCGAAGGACGGCCTCCGCGTGTCGTAGGTTCGAGCCCTACCGCTGCTACCGCTCCTTTCCAGCGGTTTTCTCTCACCTTCGTCTTCGCTCTACTCCCGGTCCGTTTCCCGCGGCAAGGGCCGGGAACCTGTCCCGTAGAGGAGGTGATCCCATGGCGTACTGCGAGAAGATCAAACGCTCCATCGAGGTCGATGTCTCGCCCGAGGAAGCGAACCAGGAGTGGACGCAGTTCATCGTGTACACGTTCTTCCTGCCGGACCAGACCCCGAGCGTCCGTGAGGCGGAGCCCGATGAGGGCTTAGTCCGCATGGAGGAGCTCGGCCCCGACCGGACCCGGGTGACGGTCGACCTCAACTACTGCCCGCAGTGGGAGGACATCCAGGACGAGCGGGAGATCGCCGATGCGAGCAGGCATCTCGACTGGGTGCTCGCCCGCTACAAGGAGTTCCTGGAGAGCCGCCGCGTCCGGATGCGGAAGGCGGCGTGATCCGGGGCTGAGCGGGCCCCTGCCGTATGTCCGTCAGCGGCCCACTCAGCCCGCTCATCGCTGCCCACGCCGTCTCGTTGCTCGGCAACGTGGTGGCGGCGGTGGCGGTCCCATGGTTCGTGCTGTCGACGACCGGCAGCCCGGCGCGGACCGGCGTCATCGCCTTCTTCGCCGCGCTGCCGGTGGCGCTCGGCTCCGCGGTGGTCGGCGGTCTGACGGACCGGCTCGGTGCTCGCCGCATGAGCGTGGTCGCCGACGTGCTGAGCGCTGTGAGCGTGGCCGCGGTCCCTCTCTTGTACGGCCTCGGCCAGCTGTCGTTCTGGCTGCTCGCCTCGATCGTGTTCATGGGCGCCGTCTTCGACGGGCCCGGCCAGGCGGCGCGCCAGGCGCTCGTACCGGCACTCGCCCAGCGGAGCGGGGTGAGCCTGGAGCGCGCCAACTCGCTCTTCACGGCCACCGAGCACCTCTCGTACATCCTCGGCGCCCCCATCGCCGGCGCGCTCATCGTCTCGCTCGGCGCACCGGCCGCCCTGTGGCTCGACGCCGGCACCTTCGTCGTCTCGGCCGCGCTCGTCGTGGCTGCCGTGCCCTCCGTCCGCGCCGCCCTGCCGACCGCCCGCTATGTCCACGACGTCGTCGAGGGACTGCGCTTCGCGGCCCGCGACCACACGGTCCTGACCTTCCTGCTCCTCACCACCGCCGGCAATCTGATCATGGCTGCGCTGGCTCCCGTGCTCCTGCCGGTCTACGCACGCGAGGTGGCGGGCGGAGCGGGTTGGCTCGGCCTGATGATCGCGGGTTACGGCGTGGGCGGGCTGCTCGGCACCGTGCTGTTCGGCGTGCTCTCCGGACGCCTCTCCCGCCGCCGCTTCTACGTGCTCGCGCTCCTCGGGCTGCCGATCAGTGCCGGACTGCTCGTCCTGCTGCCGCCGGCCCCTGTGGCCGCCGGAGTGCTCCTCGCGCTGGGCGTGGCTCCGGGTGTGATCGTGCCGCTGCGCAACACGGTGCTGCAGGAGCGCACGCCGTTCCGGTTGCGCGGCCGCGTGTTCTCGCTGCTCCAGGCCGCGCACATGGCGGTCGTGCCCTTCGGCCTCCTGCTGACGGGCCTGCTGGTCGAGGCGCTCGGGCTCCGGGTCGGCTTGCTCGTCTTCGCCGCCGGTCTGGCTGCGTTCTCGACGACGGCGGTGCTGGTGCGGCCGACCCGGCGGCTCGAGCCGCTGGACGTGCCGGGCGAGGCGGACGAGCCGTCTGAGGAGGAGGCCGCCTGAGTGTCCGGCCGTCAGGCCCCGCGGCCTGTCAGGCGCCGGGACCGCCGGGTCCGCTGACCAAGCTGCCGGCGGTCTCGCCGCCGTCCATGACGATCACCGAGCCGGTGAAGTAGGCGGCCTCGTCGCTCGCGAGGTAGGCGAACAGGCCGGCGAGCTCCTCGGGCGTGGCGTGGCGCCCGAGCGGGATGCGCTCGTTGACCTGCGCGAGCATCTCGGGCGTGTACTCGGCCTCCTGCATGGGCGTGAGCACGTAGCCGGGGCACACGGCGTTGACGCGCACGGTGGGGGCCCACTCGAGCGCCAGCGACCGCGTGAGCGCAACGAGCCCCGCTTTGGACGCGTTGTAGTCGGCGTAGTAGCGGTACCCGACGAGCGCGTTGGTCGAGGCCGTGAAGACGATTGAGCCGCCGCCGGCCGCCAGCATCCTGGCGGCGGCCGCCTGCGCCACCCAGAAGGCTCCGCTCAGGTTGGTGCCGATCACCCGATTCCACTGCGCCGCATCGATGTCGACGGCCGGGTTCCGCACGCTCACCCCGGCGTTGTCGATCAGGACGTCCAGCGACCCGATGGTCTCGAACGCTGCCTCCACCTGACTCCTGTCGCTCACGTCGCACTGCACGACGCCTGGTCCCGGCGTGCGGGCCAGCACGACGACGTCGCACCCCTCGTCGAGGAAGCGCCGCGCGGTCGCCTCGCCGATCCCGCTCGTCCCACCCGTGATCACCACGCGCTTGCCCGCCAGACCCTTCATGGTCGTCCTCCTCGTCGCCGCAGAGCCGCCGACACACCCGCCGCCCCGGAGTCCCTGTATCCTATCCGCATGGCTGAAGCACGGGCTCCCTTCATCGGCGTCGTCAGCGACACTCACGGCTACTACGACCCCGCGCTCGACGAGGCGCTCGCCGGCGCGCAGTGCATCGTCCACGCCGGGGACATCGGCACCCTCGACGTGCTCTCGAGCCTGAAGAGGATCGCCCCGGTCGCGGCGGTGCTGGGCAACACTGACCTTCCCTCGTGGGAGGACCAGCTGCCGTGGGAGCGGGAGGTCGAGGCCCTGGGTCTGCGCATCCTCGTGTGCCACATCGGCAAGAGCCTCATGGCGCGACACGATCCGGTGGCCGAGGGCTACGACCTCGTCGTCAGCGGCCACAGCCACCGCGCCGCCGTCGAGTGGCGCGAGGCCACGCTGTTCCTCAACCCGGGCGCGGCCGGCAAGGCGCGCTTCGGTCTGCCGCGTACCCTCGCGCGGGTGACTGTCGGGGCCGACGGCAGGCCGGCGCCGGAGATCGTCCCGCTGGCCTGAACGGTCGACGGCCGTGGAGGATGCGATGACGCCCGCACACGCAGAGGCGCTGCGCCGGCTGCGCGGCGCGTGGGGCAGGATGGACGGGCGCACCGCCCTCGTCACCGGCGCCACGCGCGGGATCGGGCTGGAGACGGCCGTGCGCCTCGCCGGCCTCGGCGCCGAGGTGCTGGTGCACGGCCGCGACGAGGGCCGCGGAGCGGCCGCCCTCGCGGCCGTGCGGGCCGCCTCGGCGCCGGGAGCCGCCCCCGCCGTCTACACCGCCGACCTCTCCACGCGTGCGGGCGCGCATCGTCTTGCGGACGCCGTGCTCGGTGATCGCCCCACCCTGGACGTGCTGGTCGCGAATGCCGGCGTGTACTCGGCGCGGCGCGTGGAGACGGCGGACGGGCTGGAGCTCACGTTCGCCGTCAACGTCGTGGCGCCGCTGCTCCTTGCGGTGAGGCTCCTGCCGGCGCTGCGCGCGGCCGCGCCGTCCCGCATCGTCATCCTGAGCTCCGCCTCGCACTGGACGGGGGAGCTGGACTGGGACGACCTGCAGCTCGCCGCCCCGGGAGCCTACGACGCCCTGCGCGCCTACGACCGGTCCAAACTGGCCGTGCTGATGCTCACGCTCGCGCTGGCCCGTCGCCTGGAGGGCAGCGGCGTCAGTGCGGGCTGCCTCGACCCGGGCGACGTGGCCACCACGATGCTGGCGGCCGGGTGGCCGGACCTCCAGGGCATCAGCGTGGAGGATGGGGCAGTGACGTCCGTCTACCTGGCGTCGGCGCCGGAGGCCGAAGGGCTCTCCGGCGTGTACTTCGAGGCCGGCGCTGCCGTGACGCCGCTGGCGGCGGCGCTGCACGTCGACGACCAGGAGCGCCTGTGGGCCGAGGTGGAGGCCGTCGCCGGCTCCCTCGGTCTCTGACCGGTCCGCGCGCCCGCCTCGCCTGTGGCTCGCGTGTGACGCCGGGTATAAGCCGTACGGCACACAAGGAAACGATCGCGCGAGCGCCGCGTTGAGGATCTATGGGCACCACACCACCCGTGACCGTCTACTCGCTCACGACCTGCGGCTGGAGCCGCAAGGCCAAGGACTACTTCAGGCAGCGAGGCATCGAGGCGTTCGTCATCGAATACGACACCGCAGGTCCGGCGCTGCAGCAGAAGATGTCCGCCGAGATGCGGAAGGAGGGGGCGGACGGGTTCCCGTTCGTGCGCATCGGAGGCCGGGTCGTGAAGGGGTACGACCCGGCCGCCTACGACAGGCTCCTGCGCGGCGCCTGATCATAGAGTACGAAGGAACGGACAGACAGGAGAGGTGAGAGTGGCCGAGCAGCGCGTCACGGTCGAGTTGTACACACTGAGTACCTGCCCCTGGAGCCGCAACACGCGGGCGTGGCTGGACAACCGGCACATCGCCTACGACTTCGTGGACTACGACCTCGCCGGCGAGGACATGCAGCGGCACATCCAGGAGGAGATGGTGAGCCGGGGGGCGTCGGCGTTCCCGTTCGTCAAGTTCGGCGACGCCGACTTCATCGTGGGCTTCAATCCCGACGCGTTCGCGCGCCTGCTCGGGTTGCCCAAGGACGCGGAACTCGAGGCCGCCGGCGAGACGGACCGGCCGGCCGCCGACGTCGTCGACGCTCCGCCCGGGGATGTGGCGGCACCGGCCGGGGAGAGTGGGGAAGAGGACTGACGCTGGTCGGGGTGGGCGGATTTGAACCGCCGACCTCTCGGTCCCGAACCGAGCGCTCTACCAAGCTGAGCCACACCCCGACGCGGGGACGGATTGTACCGGAATGCGGCCGGAGGCGCTACCGTCGCCGGCCTCGGCGGGCCTGTCACAGAATCGCACAAAACATTTCGTTGACAGACAGGAGTGCCCGTCAGTAGGCTCAAACGCGATAGGTAGGGTCGCTCGCGGCCCGATGGCCGCGGGCGAGACGTCTCGACTCAGGGGGGAGTCATGAGACTATCGCGCCTCGTCCTGTTGTTCACCGTCGTCATCCTCGTCTTACTGGTCGCTGCCGGCGCCGCTCTTGCGGCCAAGCCCTCCAAGGTGATCATCATCACCATGGACCAGATGAAGCCGGAGTACGTCAACCTCTACGACATGACCAACATGAAGTGGCTCCAGCGTCACGGTGCCAACTTCAAGAACGCCATCGTCGGTCAGCTGGCCTCGGAGACCGTCGTCTCGCACAACACCATCGTCAGCGGCCAGTTCCCGAAGCACATGGGCTGGTCCGACGAGGTGATGCGGGATGTCGACAACATCCTCGGGTATGGTCCGGGAGCGATCATCACGGTCGGCGACCTGACCTACGACCAGTACACGGCGATCATCGACCACTACGACTACCCCAAGCTCGGGGACTACATGAAGTGGAAGTACCCGAAGGCGACGGTCGCCAACTTCGGTGAGAAGTACTACCAGGTCGCATCCACGGCGGCCTCCAGCTCCGACTGGTGGATGACCTTCGGCGGCAAGTTCAACACCATCGCCGACGATCCGTTGACGCCGGAGAACGAGAACCCTCTGCCGTGGGACGGCAAGTACCGCATGCCGGACCCGAGCGGCGGCGTGCCCGACTACATCATGAACGACGACCGCTTCAAGGTCAGCTCCGGTAACGCGTGGGACAAGTACGGCACCGACGTCGACAAGCCGGCCTGGACGTACTCCGAGGACGGCCGGCACGTTCCCGGGCCCTTCGAGGAGCATCTGAGCGGTGACGCCTGGGTCGTCGACGGGGCCATCAAGCTCATCGAGAGCGGTGACGCCTGGTCGGCGATGCACCTGAACTTCAGCGGCATCGACAAGATCGGCCACATGTACGGCGGCGGGCCGGTCGACAACCTGGCCAACTTCAAGAAGTACAACCCGGCCTCCACGTGGATCGACATGGTGCACATGGAGTTCATCGCCAAGACGGCCGACGAGCAGATCGGCAGGCTGATCGCGGCGCTCAAGGCGTCCGGCGACTGGAAGAAGACCCTGCTCGTGGTGCTCGCCGACCATGGGTCCGAGCCCGCCAAGAACTGGTACGGCATCACCGACGTGGCCGACATGGGCTATGACGCGTGGTACTACGATCCGAACTCGCAGTGCGCCAACACGACCTATGGCCGGCCGGGCAGCAACAACGAGGCAGTGCTCGGCCCGCTGAACGCGGACGGCAACCTCGCCTACAGCTATCAGTCGGTGATGATCGAGGCCTGGCTCGTCAACCGCTCGGTCGGCAAGCGGCTGCATACCGCGCAGGTGATGAAGAAGATGCCGGGCGTCATCGCGACCTACATCCGGATGGGCAACCGCTATGAGCAGGTGTGGCGCGCGCCGAAGAAGAAGCTGACCGCCTCGGAGCACAAGTGGTTGTCCGCCCATGCGCAGAAGCTCGTGAACACGATGGCCTGGAAGGGCGCCTCGGACGTCATCGGGCTGCTCAAGGACAAGACGAGCTACGGCGGCGCCTACGGCGACCACGGCGGCGCGACCAAGGGATGCCAGCGCATCCCGATGGTGTTCTACGCCAAGGGCATCAAGCACAAGAACCACGGCGCGCAGTTCCGCCTCGTGGACGTGCTGCCGACGGTCCTCCGGACCATGGGCATCCGGCAGCTCGCGCCGATGGACGGCAAGGCGTACAAGCTGCCGCTCTGATCAAGGCAAGACAGAACGCCAGATCACCAGGACGGGACGGGCGGGGCAGCCGGAAGGGCCGCCCCGCCCGTCCCACGTACGCGCGCACCCCGGCGGCCGCTGCGGCCATCTCGCGGCGCCGCCGCGGCCGCGACCGGCGCCGCGGCCGCTACACGGCGCCGCGGCCTCCGGCACCGGCGCCCACGGTGCGGCCGAGCGACGAGAGCAGCCGCATGATGCTCTCGTTGATGGCCTCGGCCGTCTCGTGCACGGCGGCCTTCTCCGGGTAGATCTCGTAGCGCTCGCGCTCCTCGAGGGGGGTGAGGTTGGGCATCACCACGTTGGCGCCGCGCTGCAGGCCGTGGGCGCGCCCCGCCGCCTTGTCGACCAGGGAGAGCGCCGTGGTGGCGGGGAGGTTGGAGTCCGGGCGCGCCAGGCGCGTGAGCGCGAGCACCTTGCACGTCATGAGCTCGCTGTTCGGCGCCTGGTCCTCCGGCCAGTCGTCCTCCGCCCGCCGTCGCTCGAACTCCTGTCCCAGCGGGGTCGCCGGGTGCGGGAGGTACGGCCCGATGCCGATCATGTCCATGTCCATGCCGCGGAACAGCTCCACGTCGTCGGCGATGCTGGCGTACGTCTGGCCCGGGATGCCGACCATGATGCCGGTGCCCGCCTCGTAGCCGAGTTCCTGCAGCCGGCGCAGGATGCGCATGCGGTCGCTGACCCTGCCCGGGAGATCCGGGTGGATGCGCCTGTAGAGCTCCTCGTCGGAGGTCTCGAAGCGAAGCAGGTAGCGGTCCGCGCCTGCCTCACGCCAGGCGGCGAGGTCTTCGTCCGGACGCTCGCCCAGGCTGAGCGTGATCGCGGAGATGCTCGTCTCGGAGCGGACGCGCCGCAGCACGGCGGCCATCCACTCCCGGCTGATGCCGTAGTCCTCGCCGGCCTGCATGACGAGTGTGCCGTAGCCGAAGTCGACGGCCTTGTGGGCGCAGTCCAGCACGACGTCCTCTGACACGCGATAGCGCTCGACGCCGCGGTTGGCGGCGCGGATGCCGCAGTAGGTGCAGCCGCGCACGCAGTAGTTGCTGACCTCGACCAGGCCGCGGAGGTGGACGGCGTCGCCGACGTAGCGGCGTCGGGTCTCGTCCGCGGCCGCCCAAAGCTCTTCCAGCCGCTCGACGTCGGTCTGGCGCAGCCACCACTCGACCGCTTCGCGGCTCAGGGCGTCGGCGACGCCCAGGGGCGGGGCGGCGGCGTTCATCGCGGCCGGCTCCGGGGCGCGGCCGCGGGGAACGCTGTCGTCAGCTCGCCGCGCCGCATCAGCAGAGGTCGTCGACGGCGACGTCGTCCGGGAGGCCGGCCGTGACCGGCTCCGCCGGCGAGCGGCCGGCCCGCCGCGCCTGCGCCGCGCGCATGGCCTCCAGCGCCGCCGGGAACGGCTGCAGCGCGCGCTCGAAGATGCCCAGGCTGAAGGCGATCACCAGCCCGTAGTTGGTGATCGGCACGCCCTGCTGGCGGCAGCGCATGATGCGACCCAGCATCGCCCTGCGGTTGAAGGTGCAGGCGCCGCAATGGATGACCAGGTCCCAGCCGCTCAGGTCCTCCGGGAAGTCGTGTCCCTGCATGTGCTGGATGTTGAGCTTGCCGCCGACGTACTGCGTGAGCCAGCGGGGGATCTTGACGCGGCCTATGTCCTCGGCGATGGGATGGTGGCTGCACGCCTCGGCGATCAGGATGTTGGCGCCGCTCGTGAGGTCGTCGACGGCGAGCGTGCCCTCCACCTGGCTGACGAGGTCGCCCTTGAAGCGGCTGAAGAGGATGCTGAAGCTGGTCATGGGCACCTCGGGCGGCGTGTCGGCCGCCACCTTGAGGAACGCCTGTGAATCGGTGACGACGAGCTTGGGCGGCCGGTTGAGGCGCTCGATGGCGTTGCGGAGCTCGCGCTCCTTCACCACGAGCGCCATCGCGTCGCTGTCCATGAGGTCGCGGATGCTCTGCACCTGCGGGAGGATGAGGCGCCCGCGTGGCGCCTCCTTGTCGATCGGCACCACGAGCACGGCGAGCTCGCCCGTGTTGACGAGGTCGCCGAGGATGGAGGGGTTGTCGATGAAGTCCGGCGGGGCCGCGTCGAGCAGCGCCTGACGGAAGTCCAGGATGCCGCGGCCCTCGCTCGCCGCCGTGAAGACCGGCTTGATCTTGAGGTCCTCGAGGCGCTTGACGGGCGCCGGCCGGTCGACCAGGTCGCTCTTGTTGAAGACGACCACCACCGGCGTCTTGCGCTCCAGGAACTCGTCGAGCATGCCGTCCTCGTAGTCGCCCCAGGCGCCGGCTTCGGTGACCAGCACGCCGAGGTCGGTGCGGTCGAACACCTGCATGGTGCGCCTGGCGCGCAGCTCTCCGAGGGCGCCGACGTCGTCGATGCCGGCCGTGTCGATGAAGAGCACCGGGCCGAGCGGCAGGAGCTCCATCGGCTTCTCGACCGGGTCGGTCGTGGTCCCGGCGAAGTCGCTGACGATGCTGACTTCCTGCCGCGTGATGGCGTTGAGCAGGCTCGACTTGCCGACGTTGCGGCGGCCGAAGATACCGATGTGCAGCCTCATGCCTTTCGGCGCGTCCATCAGGCCCATGCGGCGGTCCTTTCCACGGGTGTCGAGCCGCTAGTCTTCTACCCCGCCGCCGCGGGTCTGGGGCGTGCCCAGGCGGCACACGGCCTCGGCGGTGAGCAGCTCGTCGTACCGGTCGGCGGTGAGGATGCCGTCGGCGAGGACGACGTCCCGGATGGTCGCGCCCTGCTCCTGGGCTCGGCGCGCGACCCGGCAGGCGGCGTCGTAGCCGATCTCCGGCACGAGAGCCGTCGCCGCCGCGCTGGAGGAACGGACGCGCGCGGCGCAGCGTTCCTCGTCGGCTTCGATGCCCTCCACGCAGAGGCGGCGCAGGACCTCGTCGGCGCTCGCCAGCAGGCGCAGGCTCTCGAGCAGGCAGTCGGCCACGAGCGGCAGGAACGCGTTGAGCTCGAGGCTGCCCAGGCCGGCGGCGGCGGCGATGGTGGCGTCGTAGCCGAACACGAGCAGCGCCGCCTGGCTCACGGCCTCGGGGATCACCGGGTTGACCTTGCCCGGCATGATGCTCGATCCGGCCTGGCGGCGCGGCAGCCGGATCTCCCCGAGGCCTGCCTCGGGACCGGAGCTGAGCAGCCGCAGGTCGCCGCCGATCTTGAGCAGCGTGGCGGCGTGCGCCTTGAGGATGCCGCTGACCTCCACGAAGACGTCGGCGTTCTGCGTGGCCTCGATGAGGTTCTCGGCGCGGGCGAACCCGATGCTGGTGAGCTCGCGCAGCACGTCGACCACGCGGAAGATGTACTGGCGGGGCGCGGCGAACCCGGTGCCGATGGCCGTGCCCCCAAGGTTGACCACGCGCAGCCGCTCCTCGCACTTGAACACGCGCCAGCGGTCGCGGTTGAGGGCCTCGGCGTAGGCCCCCATCTCGCGGCCCAGGGTGGTGAGCACGGCGTCCTGGTACTGCGTACGCCCCACCTTCACCACGTGCGCGAACTCCTGTTCCTTGGCCTGGAAGGCCTCCTGGAGAGAGACGATCTGTTCCTCGAGCCGGTGGAGCAGCTCGATGGCCGCGAGGCGCAGCGCGGTGGGGTAGGTGTCGTTGGTGCTCTGGTGGAGGTTGAGGTCGTCGTTCGGCGAGACCCGGTCGTAGGTCCCCGGAGCCTCGCCGAGGAGCTGCAGGGCGCGGTTGGCGAGCACCTCGTTCACGTTCATGTTGGTGCTCGTCCCGGCGCCGCCCTGCAGCCGGTCGGCGACGATGTGCTCGTCGAGCAGGCCGTCGGCCAGCTCGCGGCAGGCGCGCTCGATGGCGTCGGCCTTGGCGTCGTCGCCGTCCCAGACGCCGAGCGCCCGGTTGGTCCTGGCGCAGGCGAGCTTGACGACGCCGTACGCCCGCGCCAGCTCCGCGTGCACGGGTCGCCCGGCCAGCGGGAAGTTCTCGATCGCCCGCTCGGTGTGCGCGCCGTGCAGGCTGCCCGCCGGCACGGCGACCTCACCGAGCAGGTCGCGCTCCGTCCGCGTGCCGGACACGTCAGGAATGGCCGAACACCATCTTCTGGACGTGCACGCCTGTGATGGCGTTCAGCTTGTCAGCCATCGCCGTCGCCTCGGCTTCGCTCCCGAAGAACTCGATGAGCACGACGCCGCTGGGCGCGCAGTACGTGTCGCTCACGTCGTGGAGCCCGATGCGCGTCTTGATGTTGCAGCCGTACTCGGTGAAGACGGCCTGGACGGCGCTCGCCTCCTCCAGCCGGTCTGTCACGTGGATGCCGAGGATGATGTGGTCTTCGGTCACGGTTGTCCCTCCTGGTGATGGCCTGGTCTGCGTCGTTGTTCGGTCGCCGGCCGCTCAGCAGAGCACGTCGCGCTTGCCCCCGCGGACCTGCGCCAGCATCTTCTCCGTGTGGGCGCGGCGGACCGGGTCCATCTCCGCGACCTTACGCGCGATGGTGGCCTCGCCGATCTCGCGTGTCTCGGGGCTGCCGTAGTCGAGCAGGTACTCGAGGAACGTGCTGAGCGCGTTGGGGTCGCAGTGGTGCTTGATGTCGCCCGGCTTGGCGAGATCCATGAAGTCCAAGCCGGTGCGCCCCAGCCGGTAGCAGGCGGTGCAGAAGCTGGGAATGAACACGAGCTCGGAGATGTCGCGGATGACCTCGTCGAGCGAGCGGTGGTCGCCGAGCTGGAACTGGGCGGCGTCGAACTCCTCGTCCTCCTCGTAGCCGCCGGGGTTGGTGCGGCTGCCGGCGCTGATCTGGCTGATGCCGAGGGCGAAGGTCTCGCTGCGCAGGTTGGCGGTCTCGCGCGTGCTCAGGATCATGCCCGTGTAAGGGACGGCCAGCCGCAGGATGGCGACGATCTTGCGGAAGTCGACGTCGCCCACCGGCTGCGGCGGGTGGCTGGCCATGTCGGAGCCGCTCGCCGGCTCGAGGCGCGGCACGCTGAT
>JAAZAR010000060.1 GCA_012514235.1 Actinomycetota bacterium | reverse complement strand
CGCCCTGGGCATCCTCTCGGCGACCGACGTCGTCGCCGTCTGGATGATCTGGGTGCTGGCCGGCCTGACCGGCACGGTGACGGCCCTCGGCATGCCGTCCCAGCAGAGCTTCCTCTACGAGATGGTCGGTCCCGACGACCTCGCCAACGCGGTCGGGTTGAACTCCGTCGTGATCAACTCCTCGCGCATCATCGGGCCGGCGATCGGCGCCGTGCTCATCGCCGGCGTGGGCATCGCCTCCTGCTTCTTCATCAACGCCGCCTCGTTCGTCGCCGTCATCCTCGCGCTGGCCGCCATGCGCACGGCAGAGCTTCACCGCAGCGCGCCGGTGCCACGAGAGCCGGGACAGGTGCGCGCCGGGCTCAGGTACGCGTGGCGCACGCCATCGTTGCGCGTCCCGCTCCTCATGCTCGCCGTGGTGAGCACGCTCGCCTACAACTACTCCGTGGTGCTGCCGCTGCTCACCAAGTCGGTGTTCGGACGGGGCGGCGGCTCCTACGGGGTCCTCTCCGCCGCCATGGGGGTGGGCGCGCTCGCCGGCGCCTTCATCATGGCGAGCCGGGCGCGCCCCTCCCGCCGGCTGCTCGTCGGCGGGGCGTTCGCGTTCGGCGCCGTGACGGTGGCGCTCGCCCTCGTCCCGGGCTACTACGCCAGCCTCGTGCTGCTGGTGCTGATCGGGGCTGCAGCCGTGCTCTTCATCAGCACGACGAACGCACTGCTGCAGCTCAACGCCGCCGACGTCATGCGAGGCCGGGTGATGGCGCTCTGGTCGATCGTCTTCCTGGGCAGCACGCCCATCGGCGGACCGATCACGGGTCTGCTGGTGCGCGGTCTGGGCGTGCGCTGGGCGATCGCGGTGGGCGGCGTCGCCACGCTCGCCGTCGCGACGACCGCCGCGCTGGCCTTGCGGCACCGCAGGATACGGGACGGGCGCTGCGAGGCGCCGGTCTGCCTGCCGGACGGACCGGCGCCCGGCGACGCCCTCGGTGAGGCCGTCGAGGTGGGCGCCGCCGCCCTCCCTCGCGAAGCGCCTGCTGAGGGCCGGACCGGGCCACACTGACCGGCCCCGCGCCGGCGCCGACCCTCCTCAAGGACTCGCCGGCGTTGCCGATGGAGGTTACAGTGCCGGCGCCCCCGCGTCGTCCGGCGCCGGTCCAGTCACGAAAGGAGCGTGGTGCTTCTCCACGGGAACCTGCAGGAGTTCAGTCTCCCCAACATCTTGCAGCTGGTGAAGATGAGCGCCAAGACCGGGTCGCTCACCATCCGCAGGGAAGGTGAGTCGGGCAAGATCTTCTTCCGCAACGGCTTGATCACGTACGCCTGCTCGTCGCCACAGGCGCTCCCGCTCGGCGAGCGTCTCGTCAAGGCCGGTGCGATCAGCAGGGCGCAGCTCAAACAAGCGCTCTCGGCGCAGAAGAAGTCGTCTGAGGGCGAGCGCCTCGGCCGCATCCTCCTCGAGCACAGACACATCGACCGCGAGACGCTGGAGCAGGCTGTCCGCGAGCAGATCGAGGACAGCGCCTTCACGTTCTTCAGCTGGAGTGACGGAGAGTTCGAGTTCGGCGCCGACGAGAGCCCTCAGGAGGAGGACATCCTCGTCGAGATGAACGTGGAGAACGTCATCATGGAGGGGTGCCGGCGGATCGACGAGTGGGAGCAGATCTTCGAGCACCTCGGGTCGCTGGAGCGAGTGCCGCACCTCGCCAGCAACGACCGCGTTGAGGACGACGGCACGCTGACGCTGACCGCTGAGGAGTGGCGGGTGGCGGTGCACGTCGACGGACGCGCCGACATCAACACGATCCTCCACGATTGCGGGCTGGACAGGTTCCACGGCGCCAAGGTGATCCACGGACTCTTCTCCCGCGGCCTCATCACCGTGAGCGAGCCCGTCATCGAGACCATCGGCAAGGGACCGAGCGTCGCCGTGCGAGGGCCGATCGACATCTACAACGAGGTGTTCATCAGCACCCTCACCGACTCCAACACCGTCAAGCAGCTCCGCGTGGAGATGATCGACGAGAAGGAGGTCGAGATCCCCGTGGTCGCCGGGCAGCTCCCGGCGAACGGCGACGGCCGCGGCGGGGGAGAGGGTGCGCCGGCGGCGGAGGACGTCCTCGTGTTCACCGCCGCCGCCACGTGTCCCGAACAGGGCTGGCGGAGACTGGCCGGCGAGAGCTCCGCCTGGGTCGTGCTGGCGAACGCCAACGATCTCGACAGTCTCCGCTCGACGAGGGCCGACCTGCAGTCCGTCAAGGCGCTCGGCGACGTGCCCTGCGTCGTCGCCACCTACGTGTCCATGGCAGACGACGAGCTCAGTCAGAAGCAGGTCGTCAGGACGCTCGGGCTCGACGCCTCGACCCCGGTCATCCCCTGTCATCTCCGGGACCGCGACTCGGTCACCGAGGTCGTCCGTGCGGCTTTGAGCCTGGCTGCGGCGCGCGGGGCCGGCTGAGCGGCGGCAGGCGCACGGGAGGCGGCAGGCGCACGGGAGGCGGCCGGCGCGACCGGCTGCGCCGGTGCCCGCCGGCCGCAGCCCCACGCCTGCCGCCCGCTTGTCTTCCCCGCGCGCGGGAGCCATGATGTCTGGCGCAGGCGGGCCGTGCCCGGGCCCGCGCGAAGAAAGGACACCACCGCATGTACTACCCCAGCTACCGCATGAGGCGACTGCGTCGCACCCCCGCCATCAGGGACCTCGTGCGCGAGACCACCCTGCAGATCGACGACCTCGTCTACCCGTACTTCGTCATCGCCGGCGAGAACGTCCGCAACCCCATCCCGTCCATGCCGGGCGTGTTCCAGCTCTCCATCGGCAACCTGCTGCCGGAGGTGCGTGAGGCTGTGCGCCTGGGCATCAAGGCAGTGCTGCTCTTCGGTCTGCCGGCCCACAAGGACTCCGCCGCGACCGGCGCCTACGACTCGGAAGGCATCGTCCAGATGGCGGTCCGCGCCATCAAGGACGAGTTCCCGGAGCTCGTCGTCATCACGGACGTCTGCCTCTGCGAGTACACGGACCACGGCCACTGCGGCGTGGTGCAGGACGGGGAAGTGCTCAACGACGTCACCCTCGAACTGCTCGCCAAGATGGCGATCACGCACGCCGAGAGCGGCGCCGACATCGTCGCCCCGAGCGACATGATGGACGGCCGCGTCGCCGCCATCCGCAACGCGCTCGACGACGAGGGCCTCACCGACACGATCCTCATGTCGTACTCGAGCAAGTTCGCCTCGGCCTTCTACGGCCCGTTCCGCGAGGCTGCTGACTCTGCTCCGGCGTTCGGCGACCGCAAGACGTACCAGATGGACCCGGCCAACCTCGAAGAGGCCGTGCGCGAGTCCCTGCTCGACATCGAGGAGGGCGCGGACATGATCATGGTGAAGCCGGCGATCCCGTTCCTGGACGTGATCCACGCCGTCAAGCAGGAGACCAAGTTCCCGCTCGCCGCCTACAACGTCAGCGGCGAGTACGCGATGATCAAGGCCGCGGCTGCCAACGGGTGGCTCGACGAGCAGCGCGCCGTGCTCGAGGCCGTGACCGGCATCAAGCGCGCCGGCGCCGACCTCATCATCACGTACCACGCCAAGGACATCGCGGCCTGGCTGGGCTGAGTCCGGGACGGCCGGCGGCGCACCCGTCTCCGCGTTGCGCCGCCGGCTCGTCTCTGGCACACTGGAGTCGGTTTGCACCATCCTCACGCTGAAAACCCACTCGCCCACCCGCACGGCGCGGGCGCGGCTGCGTCAGACGGCCCCGCGCCGCCGCGCGTCGTCGCCTGGGAGGTCACGCGCAGCTGCAACCTCGCCTGCGTGCACTGCCGCGCCTCGGCCGTCCACGGCCCCTACGAGGGCGAGCTGAGCACCGGGGAGTGCTTCACCCTCATCGACCAGATCGCCTCGTTCGCGAGTCCGATCCTCATCCTCACCGGCGGCGACCCGCTCATGCGTGCCGACATCTTCGACATCGCCGAGTACGCGATCGGCAAGGGCCTGCGCACGGTCATGTCTCCGAACGGCACCCTCGTCACGCCGGAGGTCGCGAGCCGCATGCGCGACGTGGGCATCGCGCGCGTGAGCATCAGCATCGACTTCCCGACCGCCGCGGAGCACGACGAGTTCCGCGGCGTCCCCGGTGCCTTCGACGGCGCCGTGCAGGGCATCCGCAACTGCCTCGCCGCCGGGGTCGAGGTGCAGATCAACAGCACCATCACCAAGCTCAACGCCCACTACCTCCCCGACCTGCTCAAGCTCGCCGAGGACCTCGGGGCGGTCTCGTTCCATCCCTTCATGCTGGTCCCCACGGGGCGCGGCAAGGAACTGGAGGAGCAGGAACTCCCGCCGGAGGAGTACGAGCGCGCGCTGGAGTGGATGTACGACGCGCAGCAGGAGAGCGACCTCTTCATGAAGCCGACGGACGTGCCGCACTACTGGCGCGTCATGCGGCAGCGCGCCAAGGCGCAGGGCCGCAAGCTCGAGGTGCACCCGCACAGTCACGGTGGAATGAACACGCTCAGCCGCGGGTGCCTCGCCGGCATCGGCTTCTGCTTCATCAGCCACGTCGGCGACGTGCAGGGCTGCGGCTACTTCGACAAGGTCGCGGGCAACATCCGCGAGCAGACCTTCCCGCAGGTCTGGAACGACTCGCCGTTGTTCAACGAGCTGCGCGACTTCGACGGGCTCAAGGGCAAGTGCGGCGTCTGCGAGTTCAAGAGAGTCTGCGGCGGCTGCCGCGCGAGGGCGTACGAGGCTACCGGCGACTACATGGCCGAAGAGCCATACTGCGTCTACGTGCCCAAGGGCTGGTGCATCCCGGCCGCGGGCGTCTGAGGCTCATCCGCCAGGCGCAGCAGCATCGTCCACGAGCTGTCGACCGTCGCGAGCCTCCGGAATCCCAGGCGCTCGTAGAGACGGCGTGCCGGGTTGTCCGGCATCACGCTCAGGCTGACACCGGCGTGACCCAGCGCCCGAGATCGGGCAGTGGCCTCGCTCAGGAGGCGGAGACCGATCCCGCGCCTGCGCCATGATGGAGCCACGGCGAGGCTGATCTCAGGAACGTCCGGGGCCACGTAGCCCCGCACGTACAGCGCGACGTGCGGGTCGGCGAGGACCTCCGCCAGCGGCGGCCGCGGCGCGTCGACCGGCAGCCGCCACCGGTCGGCTTCGCGCAGCATCAGACGCAGGAACGGTCCGTCGCGACGGTCGAGGAGCCGGGTCGTCACCGCACGCATCGCCGACCTAGCCGAAGTGCTTCTCGAGCAGGAGCGAGGGCTCGGTGAGCCCGGCCTCGCGATAGATGTGCCGCGCCGCGCCGTTCTCTTGGCCGGTGCTCACGGAGGCCTCGGCGCACCCGGCCTCCTCGAACAGGCGCAGGGCGGCGTCGACGAGGCTGCGCCCGATGCCTTCACCGCGGCGCGAGGCGGTGACGACCAGCAGTTCGATCAGCCCGGAGTCGGCGGCATGGAACAGTCCGGGCGTCATGCCGTAGCTCAGCAGGCCGACGGCCTCCTCGCCGTCGAGCGCGAGCAGGACGCCGCTCCCCGGCGATGCCAGGAAGTGGCGGACGTAGTCCTCGTCGATGGGCGAGGGCCAGCCTTCTTCCTCGGCCATCTCCTGTACCAGACGTACGACGGCGGCCTCATCGCCGTGGGCGGCGCGCCGGATGGTCATCGTTATTCGTCCCTCTCGATCGGACGTTTCTCGGGCAGATTGTGTGTCGGTGCACATGCTTCGCCACAGGCGAGTTAGTATAGTGCCCATCTTGTGCATGCTTTTCTCGCTCGCAGGGAGGACCTGGGTGAACACAGAGACGTCCGCGCGGCTGTTCGAAGACGCGCTGCAATACATCCCCGGCGGCGTCAACTCGCCCGTCCGTGCCATGAAGGGCGTCGGCATGCCGCATCCCCTGTTCATCTCCCGTGCAGACCGCTCGCACATCTGGGACGCCGACGGCAACGAGTTCGTGGACTTCGTCTCCTCGTGGGGCCCCATGATCCTGGGATGGGGGCACCCGGAGGTGGTCGGACGGCTCAAGGAGCAGGTCGACAGGGGGACGAGTTACGGCGCGCCCACCGAGCTCGAGGTCGAGCTGGCGCGACTGGTGTGCGAGGCGGTCCCGTCGGTCGAGCTGGTGCGCATGGTCAACTCGGGCACCGAGGCGACGATGAGCGCCGTGCGTGTCGCCCGCGGCTTCACGAAGAGAGAGAAGGTCGTCAAGTTCATCGGCTGCTATCACGGCCATTCCGACGGCTTCCTGGCGGCTGCCGGCAGCGGCGTGCTCACGCTCGCGCTGCCCGACAGCCCCGGTGTCACCAGGGGGACCACGGCCGACACACTGCTCGTAGAGTACAACGACGTGGAGGCCCTCACGGAGCTCTTCGCCGCTCAAGGTGAGCACATCGCCACGGTCATCGTGGAGCCGGTGGCGGGCAACATGGGCGTCGTGCCGCCGCAGCCGGGCTTCCTGGAGGCTTGCCGCGACCTCTGCACGAGGTACGGCGCGGTGCTCGTCTTCGACGAGGTCATCACCGGGTTCCGCGTCGGCTGGGGCGGCGCCCAGGAGCGGTACGGCGTCATGCCGGACCTCACGACGCTCGGCAAGATCATCGGCGGCGGCCTGCCGGTGGGCGCGTTCGGCGGGCGGCGCGAGATCATGGAGACCGTCGCGCCGCTCGGTTCGACCTACCAGGCCGGCACGCTGTCGGGCAACCCGCTCGCCATGGCCGCCGGCGCGGCCACCCTGCGGGTGCTCGCCGAGCCCGGGACCTACGAGCGCCTCGAGGCGACGGGAGCCCGCGTCGAGGAGGGCCTGCGCGCGGCGGCTGACGCGTCTGGCCGCGCCGTCACCATCAACAGGGTCGGGCCGATGCTCACCATGTTCTTCTGTGAAGGGCCCGTCCACAGCTTCGCCGACGCGAAGGCCGCCGACACCGCCGCCTACGCGGCCTACTGGCGGCACATGCTCGAGCGGGGCGTGTACCTGGCGCCGTCCCAGTTCGAGGCGACGATGATCTCGCTGGCGCTCACGGATGCGGACCTCGAACAGGCCGCCGCCGCCGCCCGCGACTGGTTCGCCCATGCGGGGGCCTGACCGTGCGCGGCTTCGACAAGAACGACGTCCCGAGCGTCACCGTCCCGCGGCTCGCGCTGTACCTGCGCAAGCTGCGCGAGCTCAACACCCGCGGGGTGTCGCGGATCTCGTCCAAGGACCTCGCCGAGATGATCGACGTGAACGCGGCGCAGATCAGGAAGGACCTCTCGTACTTCGGCAGCGCGGGCACGCGCGGCGTAGGGTACGAGGTCGAGGACCTCATCGAGAAGATCACCGGGTGGCTCGGCCTGGACCGCACCTGGAACTTCATCATCATCGGCGCCGGGCTGCTCGGCACCGCGCTGGCCCGTTACCGTGGGTTCGGAGAGCAGCGATTCCGCCTCGTCGCCATGTTCGACAGCTCGGCGACGGTCATCGGGGCCCGGTACGGCCCTGAGGAGTCCGACCGGGTACGCAGCGTCCGCGAGCTCGACGAGTTCTGCCGCAAGGAGAGCGTCGACATCGCCATGGTCACCGTCCCGGCCGGAGAGGCCGAGAGCACGGTGCAGCGGCTCGCCGAGGCCGGGGTGAAGGCCGTCCTCAACTTCGCGCCAGTCAAGGTCCACGCGCCGGAGGGTGTCCTGGTCCGTCAGGTCGACCTGTCCAGCGAGCTCATGTCGCTCTCGTTCTATCTCGACAAGGGACAGGACGAGAGATGACCGCCGCCACGGCTGCAGCGCGCGGCGCCCGTGTGCTGTCTCGGGGGCGCATGTGCCTCCGGGTGCCGGCCTGACCATGGGCCTCGCCGCCGGTGTGGCCGCGGCGCTCGCCGCCGCCGGAGAGGCCTTCGGCCCGGCGCCGGCGGCGCCGCCTGCCCCACGGTGGGGCGCCCTGTACCTGGAGCTCGTCCCCGGCGACGAGAGCCTCGCGACGGACATCGAGCTCGTGTACGAGGGCTACCTGCTGCACTACCGAGAGAGCCGGGCGGTCGCGCTCGCCGCGGACGACCTTGAGACCCGGCTGCTCGCCGGGGACTGCTTCTACGCGCGCGGGGTCCGCGGCGTCGCCGCGCGCGGCGACGCCGCCGGCGTCGGCCTGCTCTCGCGGCTCATGGCGGCGTGCTCATACTTGCGCGCCGCCGGCGCGCCGTTCGCCGCCGACGACGCTCTCTGGGCCTACACGACGGCCGGGCTCGCGGCGCAGCATGCCGGCGACGACCCGGCCGAGGTGGCCGCGCTCTTCGACGCCGTCGAGGCCGGCTTTGCCGCGTCCGGGCCGGACGCCGTCCGCGCGGCCGTCGTCGCAGCTGCCGCGCGCCTCACCCTGTCCGACGCCGCGCCGCTGTGGCGCGAGCTCGACGCCGTCGCCGGGAGGTGACCGTGGACCTGCGTGCTTTCATCGACCTGCTCGAGCGCGAGGGCGAGCTCGCCCGCGTGCGCCCGGAGGTAGACCCGTATCTCGAGATGGCGGAGATCGCCGACCGCGCCAGCAAGGCGCATGGGCCGGCGATCCTGTTCGAACAGCCCAAGAGACCGGCAGGGCAGCTCGCCGTGCCGGTCCTCATGAACCAGCTCGGCTCGTACCGCCGTCTGGAGCTGGCGCTCGGCGCGCCGCTCGACGACATCGCGCGGCGCATCGGCGGCCTGCTCGAGCTGCAGGTGCCGAGCGGCCTCGTCGGCAAGGTCAAGGCGCTCGGCCAGCTCAAGGAGCTCGCCTCGTATGGGCCGCGCTACGACCGCAGACCGAAGTTCCGCGAGGTCGTGGTCGACCCGCCGGACCTCGGCCGGCTCCCGGTGCTCACCACGTGGCCGGGCGACGGCGGGCCGTTCATCACCCTGCCGGTCGTGGTGACCAAGGATCCACAAGGGCGCCAGAACGCCGGCATGTACCGCCTGCAGGTGTACGACGGCCAGACCACCGGCATGCACTGGCACATCCACCACGACGGCGCCGCGAACTTCCGCGAAGCAGGGGACCGCATGGAGGTCGCCGTGGCCCTCGGCACCGATCCGGCGGTCACCTACGCCGCCACGGCGCCGCTCCCTCCGGGCATCAGCGAGTTCATGTTCGCCGGCTTCCTCCGCGGCGAGCCGGTGGACCTGGCGCCGTGCGCCACCGTCGACCTGCAGGTGCCGGCCGACGCGGAGATCGTCCTCGAGGGCTACGTCGAGAAGGGCGAGACGCGGCTCGAAGGGCCGTTCGGCGACCACACCGGCTACTATTCGCTCGCCGACCAGTACCCGATGTTCCACCTCACGGCCATGAGCCATCGCCGCGACCCCGTCTACCCCGCCACGATCGTCGGCAAGCCGCCGATGGAGGACGCCTACCTGGGCAAGGCCACCGAGCGCCTGTTCCTGCCGCTGCT
>JAAZAR010000155.1 GCA_012514235.1 Actinomycetota bacterium | reverse complement strand
CATCGCGGACTCCGACCGCGACCGCTGGTTCACGGCGGACGAGGCCAAGGAGTACGGCTTCGTTGACCACGTCGTCACCCACTCCGGCTCCGTCAGCGGCGGTGGCGGGACCACCGGTTCCTGACCGCCCCGGCGGCGCCGCCCAGCCGCGTGCGCCGCGACCGACCCCCGTGACCAGCCTGATCGCAAGGAGCACCCCGTGAGCATCCAGTACCCGTTCCGCCCCGAGGGCCTGGTGCACGCCGGCGGCACCGCCCTGCCGTACGGCGCGCCGTCGTCGCGCTACGTGCTGCCCCAGTTCGAGGAGCGCACCGCCTACGGGTTCAAGCGCCAGGACCCGTACACCAAGCTGTTCGAGGACCGGATCATCTTCCTCGGCGTCCAGGTGGACGACGCCTCGGCCGACGACATCATGGCCCAGCTGCTCGTCCTCGAGAGCCAGGACCCCGACCGGGACATCACGCTGTACATCAACTCCCCGGGCGGCTCGTTCACGGCGCTCACCGCGATCTACGACACGATGCAGTACATCAAGCCGCAGATCCAGACCGTCTGCCTCGGGCAGGCGGCCTCGGCGGCGGCCGTGCTGCTCGCGGCCGGTGCACCCGGCAAGCGCCTCGCGCTTCCGAACGCGCGCGTCCTCATCCACCAGCCGGCGATAGAGGGTGGCGGCTACGCGCAGGCGTCCGACATCGAGATCCACGCCGCGGAGCTCATCCGCATGCGCGAGTGGCTCGAGGAGACGATCGCGCGGCACAGCGGTCAGACCGTCGACCGGGTCCGCGCGGACATCGAGCGCGACAAGATCCTCACGGCCGAGCAGGCCCGCGAGTACGGCCTGGTGGACCAGGTCCTCGCGAGCCGCAAGGGCCAGGTCGTCCCGGCCTGAGCCGGACTCGTCCCGATCTGCCGGGGCGGAACCGCTCAAGGCACCCGGGGCCCCGGCCGATCCCTCCGGGGACGGGGGACACGCCGGGGGCCCGGCGGGCTGACACGGGGCGTGGCGTGGTGTGCAATGGTCTGACGGGACGTCGCAGGCGGCGTCCGAGGGAGGAGCGACGCGGTGGCACGTATCGGTGACGGCGCCGACCTGCTCAAGTGCTCCTTCTGCGGGAAGAGCCAGAAGCAGGTCAAGAAGCTCATCGCCGGGCCGGGCGTGTACATCTGCGACGAGTGCATCGACCTGTGCAACGAGATCCTCGAGGAGGAGCTCGCGGAGGCCGCCGAGGTCGGCATGGTCGCGCTGCCCAAGCCGCGCGAGATCTTCGAGTTCCTCGAGCAGTACGTCGTCGGCCAGGAGGCCGCGAAGCGCTCGCTCGCCGTCGCCGTCTACAACCACTACAAGCGCGTGCGCGCGGGGGAGGGCCCCCGCCCCGACGCCGAGGACGTCGAGCTCGCCAAGTCGAACATCCTGCTCATCGGCCCCACGGGCTGCGGCAAGACGTACCTGGCGCAGACGCTCGCCAAGATGCTCAACGTGCCGTTCGCCATCGCCGACGCCACGGCGCTCACCGAGGCGGGCTACGTCGGCGAGGACGTCGAGAACATCCTCCTCAAGCT
>JAAZAR010000046.1 GCA_012514235.1 Actinomycetota bacterium | reverse complement strand
GCCGTGTGCGCGGCATGCCGCGCCTGCCCTCTATGCTGGCGATGAGCGCCGTCTCCTCGCCGCATACGAAGGCGCCGGCGCCCTCCTTGATCTTGAGGTGGAAGTCCCAGCCGCTGCCGAGCGCGTCGTCTCCGAGCAGACCGCGCTCCTCGGCGGCCGCGATGGCCATGCGCAGGCGCTTGACGGCGAGCGGGTACTCGGCGCGCACGTAGATGTAGCCCTCGTGCGCGCCGATGGCGTAGCTGCCGATGAGCATGCCCTCGAGCACGGCGTGCGGATCGCCGTCCATGATGGAGGCGTCCATGAACGCCCCGGGGTCGCCCTCGTCGCCGTTGCAGATGACGTACTTGACGTCGCCCGGCGAGGCGGCGGCGAACTTCCACTTCATGCCCGTCGGGAAGCCGGCGCCGCCGCGGCCGCGCAGGCCCGAGGCGAGCACCTCCTCGACGATCTCCTCGGGCTTCATCGAGGTGAGCGCCTTGCGCGCGGCCTCGTAGCCGCCGCGCGCCAGGTACTCGTCGATGCTCTCGGGGTTGATCACGCCGACGTCGCGCAGCGCGATGCGGCGCTGTGCCTTGTAGAACGGGATGTCGTGCGCGCAGGCGATGGGCTCGCCGGTGGCCGGGTCCTTGTACAGCAGCTTCTCCACGACCCGGCCGCCCACGAGATGCTCTTCGACGACCGTCCTGACGTCCTTGAGCTTCAGCCGCGGATAGTACGTGTCGCCGTCCGAGACCACCGCCAGCGGGCCCTGCGAGCAGAGACCGTGGCAGCCGATGATGCTGACCTCGACGTCGTCCTGCAGCCCGGCGGCGGCGACCTGCGCCTCGAACTCGTCCTTGATCTTGAGCGATCCGGCGAACACGCAGGCGGTACCGGCGCAGACGGACACCCTGCGGCGGCCGCCGGGCGACGAGGCGACCTTGACCTTCGCTCCTTCGGCGGGCGCGGTGACGGGCTCAGGCATCGGAGGCGCCTCCCTGCTCCGTGGCGGACTGGTCGAGCAGCCGGCGGGCGATCCTGCGCGCCTCGTCGGCTGTGAGGTTGCCGTACGTCTCGTCGTCCACGCGCATCACCGGCGCCTGGGAGCAGGCGCCCATGCAGGCGACCGAGTCGAGCGTGAACTCCAGGTCGTCGCGCGTCGTCCCGTCGGCCACGCCGAGCTCCTGCTCGAGCGCCTCGGTGATGCGCGTGGCCCCCGCGACATGACAGGCGGTGCCGTGACAGACGAAGCACTTGTGCCGGCCGGTGGGGACGGTCGTGAACTGCGCGTAGAACGTGATGATGCCGTAGATGCGCGATGCAGGGATGCCGCTGAGGCGCGCGATCTCCGCCACGACCGGCTCGGGCAGATACCCGTACAGCTCCTGGGCCCGCTGCAGAAGGGCGATCAGATTGCCGTGCGGGTCTGTCTCCTCGACGAGTTCGCGGACCCTCGTGAGGTCGACGTCCGGGACGGCGGGCCCTCCGGCCGTCGCGGGAGTGGCTTCTGGCCTGGGCATCACATCAACTCCACTTCGCGCATACCACGTTCGTCGGGCGGCCGCGGCGCCTGGGCCGGGCGGCCGCCCTCCTTCCCATCACTTCCTAGTGAACCACACTCGGAGGGGCGGCGGGTACCGCGGCCCCAGGCCGCGGCGCCCGCCGCCCCGCCTCTCTTCAGCTCACTTGACGCCCGTCTGGGCCTTGCAGGCGGCCAGGGCCTTCTTGAGCAGGATGACGTTGGTCACGGGGCCGACGCCGCCGGGCACCGGGGTGACGCGCCCGGCGACCTCGCAGACGGCCTCGAACTCGAGCGAGCCGACCTGCTTGCCCTCCACGCGGATGGTGGTCACGTCGACGACCACGGCGCCGGGCTTGACCATGTCGGCCTTGATCAGGTTCTGCACCGGCGCCGCGCTGATCAGCACGTCGGCCTCGCGGCACGCAGCCGGGACGTCCTTGCTGAACACGTGCACCACGTGCACCGACGCGTTGCGGTTGAGGCACAGCAGCGCGACGGGCTTCCCGACGATGTTCGAGTGGTTGACGATGGTGACGTCCTTGCCCTGCAGCTCGATGCCCTCGCGGTCGAGGATCTCGATGCAGGCACTCGGCGTGGCCGGCGCGAACAGCTGGTCGCCGAGGAGCACGTGACCGATGTTCGCCGGGTTGACGCAGTCGAGGTCCTTCTCCGGCGCGATGGCGTTGAACACCGTGTTCTGGTCGATCTCCGCCTGCATGGGCATGAGCGCCAGGATCCCGTGCACGGCCGGGTCGGCGTTGAGGCTGGCGATGAGGTCGAGGATCTCGGCCTCGCTGGTCCCGGCCGGGAGCTGGTGGTTGAAGTACGCGAAGCCCACCGTGCCGGTGTTCTTCTCGATCTGGCCGCGGTAGAACTGCGCGCCGCCGTCCTCGCCGACCAGGATGGTGGCGACGCCGGGCTTGACGCCGCAGGTCGCCAGCTTGGCGACCTCGGCCTTGATCTCCTCGCGGACCTGTTCGGCGATGGCCTTGCCGTCGATGATCTGAGCTGCCATGGCTTCCCTCTCGTTGTGGGGTGGTGTCAGAGCTTGGAGAGCGTGATGGCGAGGACCTCCTCGCGCAGCGCGGCGGCCTCCTCCTGGATGGCGTCGATCTCGGCCGCCGCCTTCGACGTGTAGTCGCAGTCCTCGATGGAGCCGAGGTTGATCCTCACGTTGAGCGCGGCGCCGACCACGGCGGCCTCGCCCAGGATGGCGCCGATGCCGGCGTCGGTGACGGCCTGCGGATTGCCCTTCTCGGCCGCCACCTTGCTGAGCCGGCAGACCTCCACGGCCACGCGGCAGATCTCGAGCGGGACGTCGGCGGCGACGATGAGGCCGGCCTGCACGGCCGCCTTGCGCGCCGCCTTCTCCTCGTCCGTCTCCTTGGGCATCTTGTAGGCGTCGATCACGCCGTTGTACGCCGTGGTGTCGTCCTGCAGCAGCTTCTGGAGCTGCGCCCTGGCAGCCTCCGCCTTCTCGACGAGCGCCACGATCTCGGCCTCGACGTCGGCGAACTTCTCGCGGCCCTGCGTGAGGTTGCAGACCATGCTCACGAGCGCCGCGCCGAGAGCGCCGACGCAGGCGCTGACGCTGCCGCCGCCCGGCGCCGGCTTCTTGCTGGCGGCGTCGTCGAGGTACGTCTGCAGGGGTTCAGTCGCGTAGATGGTGGGACCGTCGCTCACCGTGTACCTCCAGCGCGGCGCCCGGACGGCGCCGCCGACGGGGAGCGACCGGGCGGCCGGCGGCGCCGGCCAGAGCGGAGCCCCGGAGGGGCTCCGCGGGGCGCCGGCCGTCCGCCGGCCGGCGCCCCGGGTCGCTCCTTCAGGTTCTCAGAACAGGCCGGTGATCCGGCCGGTCTCGACGTCGATGTCGACGTCGACGGCGGCCGGCCGCTTGGCCAGGCCCGGCATGGTGCGCATCTCGCCGAGGAGCGGGTACAGGTACCCGGCGCCGGTGGCGGGACGGATGTCGCGGATCGGCACGCGGAAGCCGCGCGGACGTCCCTTGAGCGCCGGATCGTGGCTCAGGCTCAGATGCGTCTTGGCCATGCAGAGCGGCAGCTTGTCGAGGCCCTGCTCGGTGAAGAGCTTGATCTTGGCCTCGGCCTCGGGCAGGTAGTCCACGCCGTCGGCGCCGTAGATCTTGGTGGCGATGGTCTCGATCTTCTCCTTGATGGAGGCCTCGAGCGGATAGAGGAACTTGAAGTCCCCGCCCTTGTCCGCGGCCGCCTTGACGACCTCGGCAGCCTCCTGGCCGCCGTCGCCGCCCAGCGCGTGCACGCTGATCGGCACGGCGTCCTCGGCGCCGGCCGCGACGGCGGCCTTGCGCACGATCTCGACCTCGGAGTCGCGGTCGAAGGCGAACCGGTTGAGCGTGACGACCACCGGCACGCCGAAGTACTTCATGTTCTCGATCTGCTTGACGAGGTTCTCGCAGCCCTTCTCGAGCGCCTCGTTGTTCTCTTCCTTGAGCAGCTCGGGATCGGCAGGCAGGCCGCCGTGCATCTTGAGGGCGCGCATCGTGGCGGTGATGACCACGGCGCTGGGCGCAAATCCGCCGTAGCGGCAGATGAGGTCCATGAACTTCTCGGCGCCCATGTCGGCGGCGAACCCGGACTCGGTGACGACGTAGTCGCTGAGCTTCATGGCGACCTTGTCGGCGATGATCGAGTTGTTGCCCTGCGCGATGTTGGCGAACGGGCCGGCGTGGACGACGGCGGCGTTGCCCTCGAGCGTCTGCATGAGGTTCGGCTTGATGGCGTCCTTGAGGAGGACGGTCATCGCGCCGCCGGCGCCGATGTCGTCGGCCGTGAGCGGCTTGCCCGACGTGTCGTAGCCGAAGGTGATGCGGCCGAGGCGCTCGCGCAGGTCCTTGAGCGAGGTGGCGAGGCCGAGGATGGCCATGACCTCGGAGGCGACGGTGATGTCGAAGCCGGTCTGGCGCGGGATGCCGTTGAGGCGGCCGCCGAGACCGTTGACGATCTCGCGCATGGCGCGGTCGTTGAGGTCGACGCAGCGCCGCCAGCTGATGGTCAGCGGGTCGATGTTGAGCTCGTTGCCGTGCATCAGGTGGCTGTCGACCATGGCGGCGAGCAGGTTGTTGGCGACGCCGACGGCGTGGATGTCGCCGGTGAAGTGGAGGTTGAGGTCCTCCATCGGGATGAGCTGCGAGTAGCCGCCGCCGGCCGCGCCGCCCTTGATGCCGAACACCGGGCCGAGCGACGGCTCGCGGAGGGCGAGCATGGTGTCGATGCCGATCGCGTTCATCGACTCCGCGAGGCCGATGGCCGTCACGGTCTTGCCCTCACCCAGCGGC
>JAAZAR010000138.1 GCA_012514235.1 Actinomycetota bacterium | reverse complement strand
CTGGCCGGAGAGGTAGCCCTCCTTGTGGCCTGACGCCTCGAAGAGCGGCAGGAACATGTCAGAGCCGGACTTGACGACTTCCTTGTAGAGGAGCCAGAAGAGTCCCTCGGTGTCCACGCCGGGGTTGTCGGCCATGACCTTGTCGGCGACCTTCTGCCAGCGGGCGGGGTCGTCCTTGAACGCGGCGAGGGAGAGCGGCGGGTTGGTGGTGACGCCCCGGAAGAGCTGGCTCATGGGGTCGTCCGTGTTGTACATGCGCGCGAACTGGGCTTCGAGGACCGGCCTGTCGGCGGCGTCGGCCTTGGCCAGCATCTTCTTGCACCAGTTGTCGAAGATCACGGGTGAGGAGTCCCACCAGATCTCCATGCCGGGACTGACCGCTACCAGGTCTTCAAAGAGATTGGGGTCTTTCATGGCTCCTCCTCGAGGATCGCTTCCAGCCGGTGTGAAAAGTGAACAAGGAATCACTCATCTGCACATATTCGCTCCACGGCGCATCGTAGTTGAACGTGTCGCGCGTGTCCAGCAGAGGCTTGATGGGGGGCCGGCCGGCCGGGTCGTCGGCCGGGCGCCGGAGGCTCGCCGGCACCGTCGCCTACGCGCGTGTGCGTCGGGCAGAAGAGGCGCGGTGAGGAGCGGGGCAGGGCTGACGCGGCGGGAGCGGGGGCAGGACGCGCACGAGGCGGGCGGCGGCCGGTACGGCCGCCGCCCGCCTCGCGTGTGACGCTGCAGGCGCAGGCGGGATCAGTAGTCCGCGTCGCCCGCCTTCGTCTTGCCCCAGAAGGTCCTGTAGATGATGGCCGTGTAGATCAGCACGAGGGGCACGAACAGGAGCGCGATGATGAGCATCACCAGCAGGGTGAGGTCGCCTGAGGCGGCGCGCTCCACGGTGAGGCTCGTGGCCTCGGGTGTGCCCCTCGCCGGCACCATGTCGGGGAAGTTGCCGACGGCGGCGATGCCGGCCAGCCCGATGATGACGAGCGCCGAGCCCAGGAAGGACTTGAGCTCGCCGCCCTTCCTGTACATCTGCAGCACGGTGTAGAGGATGCCCACGACGGCGACGGCGATGAACAGCCAGCCGGCCCAGCGGCCGAGGACGAGGTCGGATGCCCGCGAGACGCCGACGATGGTGGCGATCGAGGTGGCGACGGCGAGTACGGCGCACGTCCAGAAGCTCGCTCGCCGCCACGCGAGCGCGCGGGCGTGGAGCGTGCCTTCGGACTTGACGGCGAGCCAGGCGGCCCCGTGCTGCACGATGAGGGCGAGGCCGGTGACGCCGACGAGCAGCGAGTACGGGTTGAGCAGGTCGAGGAAGGTGCCGATGTAGTTGCCCTGCGCATCCATCGGCACGCCGCGGATGACGTTGCCGAGCGCGACTCCCACGAGGAGTGCGGGCACGAGGCTCCCCACGAACAAGGCGCCGTCCCACACCGCCTTCCAGGAGGTGTCGCGGTGGCGGAACTCGAGCGAGACGGCCCGCAGGATCAGCCCGAAGAGCACGAGCATGATCGCCAGGTAGAACCCGCTGAAGGTCATGGCATAGACCATCGGGAAGGCGGCGAAGATCGCGCCCGCGCCGGTGATGAGCCAGACCTCGTTGCCGTCCCAGACCGGGCCGATGGAGGCGCGGATGACCGCCATGTCCTCCTCCGACCGGCCCAGGAAGGGGTAGAGGACGCCGGCGCCGAGGTCGAAGCCGTCGAGGATCACGTAGCCGGTGAGCAGGAAGGCGATCAGGAAGAACCAGATGTTGGCCAGCGTCATCGCCGTTACCTCCCTGCGCCGGCGGGAGCGGGCACGGGCTCGTCACCGCGTTCGGCAGCCGCCTTCTCGGACTCGATCATCTCGACCACATCCTCCGGGCCCTTCTTGATGATGCCGAGGAAGATCCGCAGCCAGGCGACGAACAAGACGAGGTAGACCAGGCCGAACAGGCCGAGCGTCGTCCAGACCTCGCCTGCCGACACCAGGGGCGAGACGCCGTCGGTGGTGCGCATGATGCCCTGCACGACCCAGGGCTGGCGACCGACCTCAGTCGCCATCCAGCCCATGTTGATGGCGAGCAGCGACAGCGGGACGCAGGCGATGAGCACGAGGTGCATCCAACGCGCCTTCTCCAGGCGTCCGAGGAGATGCAGGACGACGGCGACCAGGAACACCGCGGCGAACAGGATGCCGAGCGCGATCATGAGGTGGTAACTCTGGAACGTGAGCTGCGCCGGTGGCCTGTCGGACGGCGGGACGCTGTTCACGCCGACGACCTCGTGGTCGGGGCTGAGCCCGAGCATGAGGCTGAGGCCGCTCGGGATGGCGACGCCGGTCGTGTCCCCGGCCTCGTTGACCCAGCCGAACAGGAAGAGCGGCGCGTTCTTCTGCGTGTCGCCGATGTTCTCGAAGGCGGCCATCTTGACCGGCTGGTGCTCCGCCACGACGAGCGCGTGCCAGTGGCCGATGAACGGCATCGCGACGGAGACGACGAGACCGATGACGACGGAGGTCAGCATCGCCTGCCGCGCGAAGGCGATGTGGCGCCGCTTGAGGAAGTAGTAGGCGGCGACGGCGGCGACGACGAAGCAGCCGGTGATGAGCGTGGCCACGATGGTGTGCACGTACCGCGGCCCGATCGACGGGTTGAGGGCCGCGGCCCAGAAGCTCGTCAGCACGGCCTTCCCGTCCTCGATCTCGTAGCCGGCCGGCGTCTGCATCCACGAGTTGGCGATGAGGATCCAGAGCGCCGAGAGCAGCGATCCTATCCACACGAGCCAGGCGGAGACGTAGTAGAAGCGCCTGGAGACCCGCTTGCGTCCGAACAGCAGCACGCCGAGGAAGGTGGACTCGAGGAAGAAGGCCACGAGGCCTTCCGCCGCCAGCGGTGCGCCGAAGATGTTGCCCACGAAGCGGGAGTACTCGGCCCAGTTGGTGCCGAACGCGAACTCCATGGTCAGCCCGGTCGCCACGCCGATGGCGAAGGTGGCGGTGAACAGCTTGATCCAGAAGCTGGAGGCGGCCTTGTCGGCCTGGATCCCGCTCTTGTAGTAGCGACGCTCCGAGAGGACCACCATCAGGCCCACGCCGATGCTGATCGGCACGAACAGAAAGTGATATCCGACGGTGAACGCGAACTGGATACGGGCGAGCAGTACGGCGTCCATTACGTGACCGCACCTCCTTACAGCCAGCGGGTGAGCCGCCGCGTTCCCCAGCCTGCGACAGCAAGACCTGCTTATTTTCACTATCTTCGTGGTGCATTGTCAACGGGGGAACCAGAGTGGTTTCGGCCTCGGAGGACCGCCTCGCGACCTCGCCGATGAAGTATTAAGACGAAGTTAAGACGCCTGTTCACAAGCGGGTCGAAGTGCTACCATGCTCGCGGGCCGGCACCAGAACGCCGGCCGTTGTGCTGTATAGGAGGCTGATCCGCTTGTCTGAAGAGCAGCTTGAATGTCAGGAATGCTCGGCCCAGTGTGAGAAGGTCGTGTATCCGGCCGCCTGTCTCGCGATGAACTGCCGGTTCCTGTACGCGTTCAAGGAGGACGGCAACACGTTCTTCGGCTGTATCGAGAAGGTGTTTCCGCACGAGATCGACCTGAAGATGTTCCAGGAGATCGAGCGCGGCAAGGGCGGTTTCGGTGTGGTCAAGGTCGCGCAGCAGCCGCTCCCCCAGTGCTCCATCGCGGTCCAGAGCTGCTACGCCACAGGCGAGGGCCCGCTGTGCCGCAACATGTACTTCCGTCGCCGCGACCGCCGCGAGGTCCAGACAGTCGAAGACTGAGGTGAGCGCCTCATACGGAGTCATACGGAAGGGCCGCGGCTGAGCCGCGGCCCTTCCGTTTCTGCGATCGGGTAGCGGCCCTTCCGTTCCTCGCTCGGGTATACTGAAAAAACGTGACCACTCGAGGTCACCCATCGCTGGGGGCGAACAGGTCTCGACATGGGCTGTACCGAGGTGGGAGCAGCAGGCCGAGGTCCGGTGGCCTCGTTAAACTGCCGGAACAACACACTTGCCGAGGATAACCTCGCACTCGCCGCCTAACTGATTAGGTAGCGCATCGCACCCGGGACGCCCGCGCTCGGGGATCGCGGTGTCATCCAGCGGGCTGGGGCGTGGTCGCGCTGTCCCGAGCGAGCGCGCCCGAGACTGATCGGGACTGGCGGACGGCACCCGGCCGACGCGGGGGCCGCGAGCGAGATCAAAAGCGACGGCTAAGCCTGTAGAGACTCCGCCGAGGCGTCCGTGGACGCGGGTTCGATTCCCGCCGCCTCCACCATCTTCCTGGTCTCGGTATACTCCGGGCCGTGGAGCGTCCAGCCGACATCCTCACAGCGCCCGCGGGTGCCGGGTCGCGCCGGCGGCCTCCGCTGCTCGAGCCCACCCCGGTCAGCGTGTTCCTCGCCCTCGTCTTCACGGCCGGCGGACTCGTCGAGCTGCTCACGCGCGGGCCGGTGCCGCAAGGGTACCGTGCGGATGGGCCCGCGCTCATCGTGCTCACCGTGGCCGTGGGGCTCAGCCTCGCAGCCCTGTGGTGGTCGCCTCTGGCGAGTCTGGTCGCGGCCGTGGCGCTGCTCTGCGCGCAGGTGCTGGCCGGCTACGAGGTCACGGCGGCCGCCGTGGGCGCCGTCATCGTGGCTGCGTTCGCCACGGTGGCCTTCGACGGGTGGAGGCAGGTCGTGGCGGCCAGCGCCGCCGTGACGGCGGGCGCGGTCGTCGTCCTGCTCGAGCTGCCGAGCGTCACCTGGCAGGCGGCGGTCGCGACCTGGGCCGTCCTCTCCGTCACGTGGGTGACGGGCGTGGTCATCCGCATCTACCGCGGCAGCATCGAGCGCGCCGAGCGCCGGGCGGCGCTCTTCGCTGCCGACCGCGAGGCGCGGGCGCGCGAGGCGGTGGCCGAGGAGCGCGCGCGCCTTGCGCGCGAGCTGCACGACAGCGTGGGGCACGCACTCAACGTGGTCGTGCTGCACGCCGGCGCCGCCCAGTGGGTGATCGACAAGAAGCCGGAGCTCGCGCGCGAGGCGCTCGGGTCCATCGAGACGGCCGGACGACAGGCGCTCGGAGACATCGAGCGCATGCTCGGCATCCTGCGGGCGCCGGACGAGGCGGTCCAGGTGGACGTCCAGCCCGGCCTGGGGCAGCTCGAGACGCTGTGCGCCCAGGTGCGCGAGGCCGGGCTGCCCGTCGACCTCGCGGTCGAGGGGGAGACGAGGCCTCTGCCGTCGAGCCTGGACCTCACCGCGTACAGGATCGTCCAGGAGGCGCTCACCAACTCGCTCAAGCACGCCGGCAAGGCGCGGGCGACCGTCACCGTGCGCTATGAAGACGATGCGCTCGCCATCGAGGTGTTCGACGACGGCAGAGGAGTGACGCCGGCCGTGGCGAGCGCCTCGGGCGGTCGCGGCCTGCTCGGCATGCGTGAGCGGGTAGCCACGTTCCGCGGGGAGCTCGAGGCCGGCCCGCGCGCGGAGGGCGGCTTCGGGGTGCGGGCCAGGTTGCCGATGGCGGGCGACGCGAGGCAGGCGTGATGAGACGGGGGCACACAGGCGGCGGCCGCGTCTTGCGGTCCGCGAGGACCGGCCGGACGGGGACCGTCGATCGGGAAACGGAGGAGACATGGCCGTCAGACTCGTGCTGGCCGACGATGAGCAGCTCGTGAGGTCCGGGCTGCGCCTCATCCTCGAGGCCGAGGACGACATCGAGGTGGTCGGAGAAGCCGGCGACGGAGCCGAGGCAGTCACGCTGACGCGCCGTCTGGATCCGGACGTGGTGCTCATGGACGTCCAGATGCCGCGCATGAACGGCATCGAGGCCACGCGCGAGATCGTGGCGCTGGGGCGAGAGGAGAGCTCCCGCGTGCTCATCCTCACCACGTTCGACCTCGACGAGTACGTCTACGAGGCGCTGAAGGCCGGGGCCAGCGGCTTCCTGCTCAAGCGCACGCCGGCCGAGGACCTCGTCGCCGGCATCCGGGTGGTGGCCGAAGGGGAGGCTCTGCTGGCCCCCTCCGTCACGCAGCGTCTCATCGAGACGTTTCGCGCCCGGCCCGAGGCGGCGCTGGCGCGCGACGAGAGCGAGCTGGCGGACCTGACCGACCGCGAGCGAGAGGTCCTCGTGCTCGTCGCGCGCGGGATGACCAACGGCGACATCGCGGCTCACCTGTTCCTGAGTGAGGGCACCGTCAAGACGCACGTGAAGCGCATCTTCGCCAAGCTCGGCCTGCACGACCGCACGCAGGCCGTGATCCTGGCCTATGAGGTGGGCCTGGTGCGGCCGGGGGAGACGCCGGCCGAGTGAACCTGCCGCCGCGCTCGCGCGGAAGGGGCAGGCGCGGCGCAGGCAGACGGGCCCGGCGCGTACCCCTGCAGGGGTAGTCCGCCGGGCCGCCGGCTCCCTCCACGCTCCGTGCAGATTCCCGCCCAGGGGTGACGCCCTCGGCGGGTCTGTCCGCTACGCTTCCGGTGTACCGTGTGGCAGACCTTCGGAGGTCGTCCTCGTGAACGATTCGGCGCTCGCTCGCTTCTTCGGCGTCGTGACGCGGCCGCAGACGTGGCTCGGCATCCTGTTCCATGTGCTGGCCTTCCCGCTCGGCCTGTTCTACTTCGTGTTCCTCGTCACCGGTCTTTCGGTCGGTGTGGGTCTCGTCGTGGTCTGGATCGGCATCCCGATCCTGCTCGTCGTCGTCGGCGCCTGGTGGCTGTTCGCCGCCTTCGAGCGGCTGCAGGCCCAGCATCTGCTCGGCGCGCGCGTGCCGCCGGAGCCACGCCCCTGGGAGGCCGTCGACGGCGTGTGGGGCAAGCTCAAGGCCCATTTCGGCGCCGGCTCCACCTGGCTGGATCTCGCGTACCTGGTCGCGAAGCTGGCGCTCGGTACGGCCTCGTTCACGCTCCTCGTCACGCTGGGAGGCGCGGTCTTCTGGCTCCTCGCGGTGCTCGTCTTCGCCGTCTTCCGGGTCCCCATGGTGAACGCCACCTGGGTCCCGCCGCTGTGGTTGGGCATCCTCTGCGTGCCGCTCGGCATCCTGGCGTTCTTCGCGTCGCTGCACGTCGTGAACGCGTGGAGCTGGGTGTGCGCGCGCTGGGCCGAACTGCTGTTCAGGGGACCGGCGCAACCCGGGACGCCGGCTGCCGCGGCGCCTGTCGCGCCGACTGCGCAGCCCCCCGCGGCGCCTGTCGCGCCGACTGCGCAGCCCCCCGCGCCGCCGGCCGAGTCCCTCACTCCGCCGGTCCAGCCCCCCGTTCAGGCGGCCGCCGCGCCTCCGGCATCGCCGCCGGCGCCCGGCTCACCGGCGGGTGCGACCCCGCCGGCCGACTCGCCGGCCGATGCGGCACGGACCGCACCGGATCCGGCTGCGGAGCCCCGCGACGAGGCGGTTCCGTCGGAGTCCGCACCAGACGACGACCGGACGAGCTGACGATGCTCGCCGTGGAGGTGACCCCGTGAAGGACGACAGACTGCTCAGAGTGCTCAGGCCGTCGCTGGCGCTGGTGGCGCTGACGGCCATGGTGGTGCTGCTCGGCCTGGCGATCACCGGGCCGGTCCGGGCCGCCACGGCGTCGCCGAAGGCCGGGAGGTCGACATCGGCCACGCCGGCCGCCGCCGCGGCCGATCGCTCGCCCGGGCCTCGTGCCACGCCGACGGGTACGCCCGTCCGGCGTGGGACCGAGGTCAGGGCCGGCGAGGATGTCGTCGTGCCCGAGGGCACGTCCGTACCGTCTGCCGTCGCCTTCGGCGGCGACGTGAGGGTGTACGGACGCGCCACCGAGGCCGTCGTGACCTTCGGCGGGGATGTCGTCGTCGACGGTTCCGTCGGCAACTCCGTCGTCGCCTTCGGCGGCGACGTCACGGTCAACGGGACGGTCGGTGCGACCATCGTCGCCTTCGGCGGCGACGTCCGGCTCGGGAAGACGGCGGTCGTCGGATCCGACATGTCGCCGGACGAGGCGTCGATCGTGCTGATGGGCGGCAGGTTGACGAAGGCCGAGGGCGCCCAGGTCAACGGCCTCGTCAAGCGATCCGCGGGCGGCATCGACCCGGGTGACGCGGTCGCTTGGCTGACCAGGGGAGTGTTCTTCAACCCCCTGCTCGAGCTGAGCTTCGGAGGCTGGCTGGTCCAGACCGCGTTCTTCCTCGTGCTGGCGCTCGTGGCCGCGGCGCTCATGCCGAAGCAGCTCCGCGGCCTCCACTCCCAGTTGGCGCTCAGGCCCTGGGGAGCGCTGGGATGGGGGGCGCTGACGTTCTTCCTCATCCTTCCGGCGGTCCTGGTGGTGCTGGTGATCAGCATCATCGGGCTCCTGCTCGTCCTGCCCTACGTGGTGGTCGTCCTGCTCGCGTACTTCTTCGTCACCACCGGGGTGGCGTCGTTCCTGGCGCAGAAGGTGCTCACGGGGTTCGGCGGCAGGGAGAACCTGATGCTGGCGGTGACGGTCGGGGTCGTGGGTACCACGGTCGTGTCGCGCATCCCGGTGCTCGGACCGCTGTTCCTTCTCGTCATGATGGTGATCGGGACGGGCGCCGCGGTGCTCGGGTTCGCGCGGTGGCGGCGTGAGCGTCGGGCCGCCGAGGCGGCGCGGGCCGCTGCGGCGGCGCCGCCGGCCTCGCCCCCGGCGGCGGTGCCCGACATCACCCCGATCGTGCAGACGTCGCCGGAGCTGCAGGACCAGTCTCGGCCGCCGGTCGTGCCGGAGCCGCAGGGGGCGGCACCGGAGCCACCGGCAGCGCCACCGGAGCCCCCGGCCGGTGCGCCACCCGTGGAGCCGCCGGCCGCACCCGCGCCGCCAGGGCCGGCGGGCGTGGAGCAGGAAGACCCGGACGCAGGGCCCGGTGAGGAGCGGAGCGTCTGACGTCCTCCGGGTCCGGAGCGATGGTTCGTCCGGACCGGTCCCGGGGGGATAGTTGACAGCAACGGGTGGGCCGCGCCCTGAGGCGCGGCCCACCGCGTGCCGCCGGAAGCGGCCACGACCAGAGGGAGACGACGTGAGCGACAACGCGGAGAGCTTGACCGTGCGGCAGGGCGCCGCGGCACCGACGACGTGCGAGGCCGGGACGACGGTGGGCCTGTCGGACGCGGTCGTCGAGGCGCGCGACGTGAGGCGCGACTACGGTCAGGGTGACGCGCTGGTCCGCGCTCTGGTCGGCGTGGACATCGACCTGCAGCGCGGCGCGTTCACCGCCATCATGGGGCCGTCCGGCTCGGGGAAGTCCACGCTGATGCATATCCTCGCGGGGCTCGACCGGCCGACCTCGGGGACGGTGCGGATCGACGGCCAGGAGATCACGACTCTCAAGGAGCGGGCGCTCACGCAGTTGCGCCGCGACAAGGTCGGCTTCATCTTCCAGACGTTCAACCTGCTGCCGACGCTGACCGCAGCCGAGAACATCATGCTGCCGCTCACCATCGCCGGGCGAAAGGGAGACCGGGACTGGATCGACGAACTCGTCCGGACGGTCGAGCTCGGCGACCGGCTGACGCACAAGCCCGCCGAGCTCAGCGGCGGACAGCAGCAGCGCGTGGCCGTCGCCCGCGCGCTGGCCTCGCGCCCGACGGTGCTCTTCGCGGACGAACCGACGGGCAACCTCGACTCGCGCACGGGGGAGGAGGTGCTCCGGCTCCTTCGGCATTCGCGTGAGGCGCTCGGTCAGACCGTCGTCATGGTCACGCACGACGCGCATGCGGCCACGTTCGCCGATCGCATCGTCTTCCTCAAGGACGGGGCCATCGCTCACGACTGCGGCAGGCTCGGCCGCGATGAGATCTACGACGTGATCAAGTCGCTCGAGGACGCCTGATGGTGCGCATCGCGTGGCGGAGTCTCATCTCTCACAAGCTCAGGACGATCCTGACCACCCTCGCCATCCTGCTGGGGGTGGCGATGATCAGCGGCACGTACGTGCTCACCGATCAGATCGATCGGGGCTTCAAGGAGATCTTCACCGACGCGTACAAGGGCACCGACGTCACCATCACCCGCGAGTCCCCGTTCAGCGGGCAGCTCACCGGCGCCGCTGAGGGTCTGCCGCAGGACATGGTCGACCAGGTGAGGGCGGTCGACGGCGTGGCCGAGGCGTTCGGCTATGTGAGCGGGATGGGTGCCGTGGCGGTCGACGGCGAAGTCGTGGAGACCGGCGGGGCACCCACGCTGTTCTACTCCTACTCGCCCACCGAGATCGCACCGCCCCAGTACGTCGAAGGGCACCCGCCGGAGCGGCCCGGTGAGGTCGCCGTGATCCAGAAGCTGGCCCAGGACAAGGACCTCGGCCCGGGCTCGGGGATCACCGTCGTCACCGACGCCGGCGGGCAGGAGGTCACCGTCTCCGGCGTGTTCACGTTCGCCGCGCAGTCTTCGCTCGGCGGCTCGCTGCTCATCCACACCACGCTCGTGGACGCGCAGCAGTGGTTCGACATGGAGGGGCGCCTCTCGGAGATCGACGTCAAGGCGGAGGCGGGCGTCCCGGCGGAGGACCTGGCGAAGCGGATCCGCGCCGAGCTGCCGGCGAACACCGACGTGAAGACCGGCGCCGAGGCGGCCGCCGACCAGACCAAGGCCCTGAGCGATGCCATCGGGACCTTCCTGCGTCCGGTGCTCCTGAGCTTCGGCGGCATCGCCGTGCTGGTCGGCGCCTTCATCATCTTCAACGCGTTCTCCATGACGGTCGTGCAGCGGCGCAGGGAGTTCGCGATGCTGCGCGCTCTCGGGGCGTCGCGCGCGCAGGTGCTCTGGAGCATCACCGGCGAGGCGTTCTTCATGGGGGTCCTCGCCTCGGTGCTCGGCCTCTTCGCCGGCCTCGGGGTGGCCGCCGGCGTGAACCAGGTGTTCCAGGCGGCAGGCTTCGACATCCCGCGCAGCGGCCTGGTCCTGCAGGCCCGGACGGTCGTCCTCGCCCTCGCCGTCGGCATCGTCGTGACCGTGCTGTCGGCGGTCGTCCCGGCGATGCGTGCCACGAGGGTGCCGCCCATCGCGGCGCTCCAGGAGGGGGCCGAGCTGCCGCCCTCCCGCTTCTCGCGCTTCATGCCGGCGCTCGCAGTGGTGGTCGCGATCCTCGGCGCTGCACTGATCGCGACCGGCATGTACGGGCCCGGATCGACGCTCGTCCGGCTGGGCACGATCGCCTTCGGCGCCGTGCTCGTGTTCGTGGCGGTCGCCATCGCGAGCCGCTACTTCGTCGGGCCGCTGGCCGCCTGGCTGGGCTGGCCGCTGCAGAAGGTCTCTCCCGTCAGCGGCCGGCTGGCCCGCGACAACAGCCGCCGCAACCCCGGCCGCACGGCGCTCACGGCGGCCGCCCTCATGATCGGCCTCGCCGTGGTCGTGTTCGTCGCCGTCCTCGCCCAGGGGCTCAAGAGCTCCTTCATCGACAGCTACGACCGCACCGTCCGCGGCGACTTCGTGATCGGCAGCTCCAACTTCATGACCATCCCGTCCGACACGGCCGCGAGGGTCCAGGCGGTGCAGGGGATCGAGGCGGCGGTCTCCCTCGACGCCCAGCAGGTCCAGGCCGGGAACGGCTCGCTCCAGGTGGTGTTCGGCCTCGACGCGACGGCGATCCGGCGCGTGTGGAGCTTCGACTGGTTCAGCGGCGATGACGAGGTCCTCGCCCGACTCGGGACGGATGGAGCCATCGTCGAGGAACAGGTGGCGGACGCGCTGGGCGTGGAGCGAGGCGGCACGATCGCTGTGACGACCGCCGAGGGCCGCACGGCCGAGCTCAAGGTGCTGGGCGTCTACCGCGACCCGATGATGCTCACCGGCATCACCGTCGGCTCGGCCGGGTACGAGGCGCTGTTCCCCCGGCCGCAGGTCCTCATGGTGGTCGCCAAGGCGCAGCCCGGCGCCGACATCGCGAGCACCAAGCGGGCGGTCGAGACGGCGCTCGAGTCGACGCCGACCGCCGAGGTGCAGACGTCAGAGGAGTACAAGGAGAGCACCGTCGACCTCGTCAACCAGTTGCTCACGATGGTGTACGGGCTCCTCGCGTTGAGCGTGATCATCTCGCTGTTCGGCATCGTCAACACGCTCATCCTCGCCGTGTTCGAGCGTACCCGCGAGATCGGGCTCGTCCGCGCCATCGGCATGTCCCGCGGGCAGGTGCGTGCCACGGTGCGCTTCGAGAGCATCATCACGTCGATCATCGGCGCGATCATGGGGATCGTCGTGGGCGTCCTGTTCGCCTGGGTCGTGACGACGAGGTTCGCCGGTCAGGGGATCACCTTCTCGGTCCCGGGCGTGCAGCTGGTGGTGTTCCTGGTGCTTGCGGTGGTCGTCGGCGTGATCGCCGCGATCCTGCCGGCGCGGCGCGCGGCGCGCATCGACATCCTGCAGGCGATCCACTACGAATGAGGAGGCGGCGTGGCCGGCACCATGGGTGCCGGCCACGCCGCCTGCACACGACCTGCCCCGGGTCTCGACAGGCTGTATAGGGCTGCATAGTCGAACCGGCGATGCGTACGATGGTATGCAATCCGGGCGTGCTCTCAGGCTACCGGGCTGCGAAGTTTTGCACATCCCGGGCGCGACCGGTAAGATACGCCGGCCGTCGGGAGCCATCGTCTGGGGAGCAGCCGTGATCACGTATCTCGTCGTCGTCGTCTTCGTCGCCGTCATGGTCGGCGTCGGCGTCGCCAGCCGCAAGAGGACCAGCGACGTCAAGGAGTTCTTCCTCGGCGGCAGGGACGTCGGACCGTGGCTCTCCGCGTTCGCCTACGGCACGACCTACTTCAGCGCCGTGCTCTTCGTCGGGTATGCCGGCAAGATCGGCTTCGGCTTCGGCCTCAGCTCGCTCTGGATCGCGGTGGGGAACGCCCTCGTCGGCAGCCTGCTCGCCTGGGTGGTGCTGGCCAAGCGGACGCGCCTCATGACCACGAGGCTCGGGGCCATGACGGTGCCCGCCTTCTTCAAGGAGCGCTTCGGCTCGAACGGCCTCAAGATCGCTGCCGCACTCATCATCTTCGTGTTCCTCGTGCCCTACAGCGCCTCGGTCTACACGGGCCTGGCCTACCTCTTCGAACACGTGTTCGACCTCGACTACAGCCTCGCCCTGTGGGGCATGGCTGTCCTCACGGCCGTGTACCTCGTCCTCGGCGGCTACGTGGCGGTGGCGCGCAACGACCTCATCCAGGGAGTGGTCATGGTGTGCGGCGTCGTGCTGATGGTGGGGTACGTGCTGCGGGCGCCCGAGGTCGGCGGCCTCTCGGCGGCGATCGACAAGCTGACGGCGGCGGCGCCGTCGGCCACCGCAGCCTGGCCGGCGTGGGACCTCTCACCGTTCTCCTGGGAGGCCTTCCTGGCCTCTCCGGCCGTCGTGCTGGCCTCCATGGTCGTCCTCACCAGTCTCGGCGTCTGGGGTCTCCCTCAGATGGTGCACAAGTTCTACGCCATCCGTGACGTCAAGGCGGTCCGCCCCGCGCTCTGGATCTCCACCGTCTTCGCGGGGCTCATGGCCGGCGCCGCGTATTTCACCGGCGCCCTCAGCCGGCTCTTCCCGGGCGTCCCCGAACTGGCCGCCGCGAAGCAGTTCGACGAGATCATGCCGACCGTCCTCACCGAGTCCCTCCCGGAGGCGCTCGTGGCGGTGATCCTGGTCCTGGTCCTCTCGGCCAGCATGAGCACACTGGCCGGTCTGGTCATGATCAGCGGCTCCGCCATCACCGTCGATCTCGTGCAGGGTGAGATCAAGCCCGGCCTGAGCAAGGGGACGGCGGTCCTTCTCCTCCGTCTCCTGGTCGTCGTGTTCATCCTTCTCAGCGTCGTCCTCGCACAGCAGCAGTGGCAGCTCATCGTCAATCTCATGGCCCTGTCCTGGGGCGTCGTCGCCGGGTGCTTCATCGGCCCGTTCGTCTGGGGTCTCTTCTGGCGCCGTGTGTCTGCCGCCTCCGTGTGGGCCTGCTTCGCCTTCTCTCTGGCCTTCATGGGGGGCCTGGGCTACTACTACGCATCGGATCCGTCGACGGCGGGCTACGTGCCGGTGCTCGCGGCGCTCACCATGGTCGCTTCGCTGGCGATCACGCCGCTTGTCAGCCTCGTCACGCCGGCACCGTCCGAGAGCCGGGTGGCGGCCGCGTTCGAGGCTGATCAGGGGGCGCCCGGGGGCGAGCCGGCCTGAGATGGCCTGGCGCGACTCAAAGGAGCCGCGGGCAGGGGAGTGGGAGGCCGGCCCTCGGGTATCATCACCGGCACGGGCCACGCAGCAGGAAGGGGCTCCATCCAGCTTCTCGACGATCAGCACTGGCACGCGCTTCCCGCCGATGAGGTCGCCGACCTGCTCGAGGCCGACAGGGAGGAGGGTCTCGACCGGTTCACCGTCGAGCATCGCAGGTCCCAGTTCGGCCTCAACCGACTGACGCCGGCGAAGGGCCCGGGCCCGCTGCGGCGTTTCGCCGCGCAGTTCGCCGATCCGCTGGTGCTCATCCTGATCGCCGCCGCCCTGGTCACCATCTACCTGGGCGAGTGGATCGATGCCATCGTCATCTTCGCCGTGGTGCTGCTCAACGCCGTCGTCGGCTACCTGCAGGAGGCCAAGGCGGTGGCCGCCATCGAGGCCCTCAGCCGTGCCATGACCGCGGAGGCGACGGTGGTGCGGGCCGGGGACCAGGTGCGGCTGCCGGCCACCGAGATCGTCCCCGGCGACCTCGTCCTCGTGCAGGCCGGCGACAAAGTGCCCGCGGACGTGCGCCTCTTCCGCGCGCGGGAACTGCGCGCGGACGAGTCCGCGCTCACCGGCGAATCGCTGCCGGTGGAGAAGGACTGCGGCGTGGTGCCGCGCGACGCTGTGCTCGCCGACCGGCTGGACATGGCGTACGCGTCGACCCTGGTCACCCATGGGACGGGAGCGGGCCTCGTCGTGGCCACCGGCGACCGCACCGAGGTGGGCAGGATCAGCCAGCTCATCCAGGGAGCCCAGGACCTCAAGACGCCGCTCACCCGCAAGATCGCCCAGTTCTCCAAGCTCCTGCTGTTCGTCATCGTCGCGCTGGCCGGGGTCACCTTCGTGGTGGGGCTCGTGCGCGGCGAGGACCTCGTGGCGATGTTCCGGGCGTCCATCGCCCTTGCGGTGGCGGCCATCCCCGAAGGGCTGCCCGCCGCCGTCACGGTCACGCTCGCCATCGGCGTGAGCCGCATGGCGAGGCGGCGGGCGATCATCCGCAAGCTGCCGGCGGTGGAGACGCTCGGCAGCACCATGGTGATCTGCACGGACAAGACCGGCACGCTCACGCAGAACGAGATGACGGTCCGGCGCGTTGTGGCCGGGGGCACGGGATCGACTGTGAGCGGCGTCGGCTACGGTCCGGAGGGAGAGATAGACCCCACTCCCTCGCCGGCCGTGCGCGAGGTCCTGCTGGCGGGCGTGCTCTGCAACGACACCGCTCTCAACCTCAACGACGGGCGCTACGAGGTGGCCGGCGATCCGACGGAGGCGGCGCTGCTCACGAGTGCCGCCAAGGCCGGGATGACCGCCGCCGACGAGGCCGCCAGGCTGCCGCGTCTCGACGCAATCCCTTTCGAGAGCGCGCATCAGTACATGGCGACGCTGCACGACGCCGGCCACGGCCGCCGGGCCGTGTACCTGAAGGGCGCCGTCGAGAAGGTGCTGGCCCGCTGCACGGCGGCGGCCGGCGCGGACGGCGCGCCGTCCGCGCTCGACGCCGACGCCGTCAACCGGCAGGTCGACGCGCTGGCCGCCGACGGCCTGCGCGTCCTCGCCTTCGCCCGCGGCACGCCGCCCGACGGCACCGGCTCGATCGGCCACGACGACGTGGCCGGCGGCCTCACCTTCCTCGGACTGCAGGCGATGATGGATCCGCCGCGGCCGGCGGCGATCGCCGCAGTGGCCGCCTGCCATCGCGCCGGCGTGGCCGTCAAGATGATCACCGGCGACCACGCCGCGACTGCCGCGGCGATCGCCCGCGACATCGGCATCACCCGCTCCGGCGACGGCGTCCTCACCGGCGCCGAGATGGCGGCCGTCCACGACGACGAGTTCATCGAGCTCGCCGACGCGACCGACGTCTTCGCTCGGGTGACGCCCGAGCAGAAGCTGCGCCTCGTCGAGGCGCTCCAGTCCAAGGGGCAGGTGGTCGCCATGACGGGCGACGGCGTCAACGACGCGCCGGCGCTCAAGCAGGCGGACATCGGCGTCGCCATGGGCATCACCGGCACCGACGTCGCCAAGGACGCCGCCGACATGGTCCTCACCGACGACGACTTCGCCTCGATCGAGGCCGCCGTCGAGGAGGGTCGTGGCGTCTTCGACAACCTCGTCAAGTTCCTGACCTACGCGCTCCCGACCAACGTCGGCCAGGGGCTCGTGATCCTCACCGCCGTCATGCTGGGCACGGCGCTCCCGATCGAACCGCTGCAGATCCTGTGGATCAACATGGTCACCGCGGTGCTGCTCGGCCTCGGTCTGGCCTTCGAGCCCAAGGAACCGGGGATCATGGAGCGTCCGCCGCGCGCGCCCGGGTCGCCGATCGTCTCGCGCGGCGCGCTCATCCGCATCGTGGCCGCGGGCATCATCCTCCTCGTCTCGGCGTTCGCCGTGTTCGAGTGGGCCCTCGCCAGCGACTTGGGTGAGGAGGCCGCGCGGACTGCCGCCGTCAACGTCTTCATGTCCGTGCAGATCTTCTACCTGTTCGCGTGCCGCTCCCTGCGCCGCTCGCTGTTCACCTACGATCCGTTCGGCAACCGGATCATCGTCCTCGGCGTGGTGGTGGTCGCCGTGCTTCAGGTGCTGTTCACGTACGCGGCGCTCATGCAGACCGCGTTCGACACCGTCGCCATCTCCGGCGCAGCGTGGCTGGGGATCCTGGCCATCGGCGTGGGCGCGATGGTCGTCATGGACCTGCTCGGGGCGGTCCTGCGTCGACTGCACATCGACTGAGGCGACATGACCACGCCGCCGTTCGAGCAGGGTCCCATCCGCCCGCCCAGCGAAGCGCATAGCCTGCTGGTGCGCGTCATCCGCAACTGCACCTGGAACCGGTGCACGTTCTGCCCCGTGTACAAGGGGACCAGATCGTCGCTGCGACAGGTCGAGGACGTGCTCGGCGACGTCGACGCCATGGCGGAGGCCGCGAAGGTGCTGCGCAGCCGCGGCGTCCACGCCGTGCGCGCGGGCCTCGTGCCGCCCGAGGCCTACCAGGTGTCGCTGTTCCTCGGTGACGGGGCGCGCACCTGCTTCCTGCAGGACGCCGATCCGTGCGCGGTCAAGCCGGAGAAGCTCGCGCAGGTGATCCGGCGGGTCCGCGAGCGCTTCCCGACGGTCGAACGGGTGACGACGTACGGGCGCGCGAGCACGCTGGCGCGGCGCGCGCCGGAGGATCTCGCGCTGCTGCACGAGGCCGGGCTCACGCGCGTGCACCTCGGGCTCGAGTCCGGGGCGGACGAGGTGCTCATGGCCATCGACAAGGGCTGCACGAGCGGGGACCTCGTCGGGGCCGGCACGAAGGTGCTGGAGGCCGGCCTCGAACTCTGCTTCTATCTCATGCCGGGTCTGGGTGGGCGCGCGGCCGCGGCCGCGCACGTCGCGGGCTCCGCCCGCGTGATCCGGGAGGTGGCGCCCGCTGCGCCCGCCGGTACTCCGCTCGTCGTCCGCCTGCGCACGGCCGCCGTCGTCCCCGGCACGCCGCTGGATGCGCGCGCAGCGGCCGGCGGCTTCGAGCTGCCGGACGACGAGGAGGTCGCGCGGGAACTCCGCGACCTCCTCGAGCAGGTGGGGGACGCCCGGTTCGAGCTGCGCTCGGACCACATCCTCAACCTGCTCCAGGAACTCGACGGCTCGTTGCCGCGCGACCGCGAGCGCCTCATCGCGCTGCTGGACGAGTACCTGGGCTGGCCGCGCGACGACCAGGCGCGGTTCGCCATCGGAGTCCGCCTCGGCATCTTCCGTCGTCTCGAGGACTACGGCGATGCCGGGCGCAGGCGGGCCCTCGAACGCCAGTTCGAGGGCTACGAGCAGCCCGCCGCCGACGAGCTGCTGCGCACCGCGGCGGCGCTCCGCTCTCGCTTCATCTGAGCGACATGCGCCGAGCGGACCGGCGCCTCTCCGCAGCCGTCATCCGTCGTCGCCGGCGGCCAGGTCCTCGGTCAGGTAGCGCTGCAGCGTCGGTCCGAGCGCCCGGACCAATCGGTCGACTGGGGCCGACGCCACAGGCTCGATGCGGGCGACGTAGCGCAGCATGGCGAGTCCCAGGAGCTGCGTCCCGACCAGATCGGCGCGCAGCTGCGCGTCCGGGACGCCGAGCGCTCTCGTGACCGGGCCGAACACCTCGCGCAGGAGCAGGCGACGGACCATGTCCATCGCCGTGTCGTTGGTGAGTGCCGAGCGGAGCATGGCCGTGAGCTGCGCCTGGGTGGCAGGGGCATCCCACGTCTCCAGGAACGCACGCACGATGGTGGCGCCGAGGTGCTCACGTCCCGCTGCGAGGCCGCCCGAGACCACGTCTCCGGGGCGTTGGGGGAGCTCAAGGGCCTCCACGAACAGGGCCTCCTTGGAGCCGAAGTAGTGGATGACGAGGGCCGGGTCCACGCCCGCCCGTCCGGCGATGCCGCGGATCGTGGCGCGATCGTACCCGCGCTCCGCGAAGGAGCCGCGCGCCGCGGAGAGGATGTCGGCGCGCGTTGCGGTCTCGCCAGCCCGCCGGCCTCTCCCGCGTCCGCCGGGCCGAGCGCCGCCGGAGATCGGCCCGGGAGCGGCGTCGTTGTCGCTCTGCTGGTGCATCTCGTCGTCCGTCAGCGCGGCGACCGGCCTTGCTCGCCCGTGGTGCCCGCGGCCGAGGAGTGCGCGGCCGCCAGGCGCACGAAGGTCTCCTCGAACGTCGCGGGGACGACCTCGAGGCGGGCCTCCACGCCCGCGTCGTCAAGGGCGTCGCGGACCACCGCCAGGTCGCGGTCCGGGACGCGCAGGTCGCGGCCCACAAGGGCGGCCGGAAGGCCGGCCGCAGTCAGCGCCGCGAACGCCGCGTCCCAGCGCTCGGCGTGCACGGCGACGGCCGTGGCGGTCCCGACGATCGACGCGAGCGTGCCCTCGGCGACGACGCGACCGCCCGCCAGGAGCACGAGGCGGTCGCATTCCGCGGCCTCGTCCAGGTGGTGGGTCGTCACGAGCACGCCGGCGCCGGCGTCGGCGGCGGCGTGCACCGTCCGCCACAGCGCCGCCCTGGCGCGGAGCCCGACGCCGGACGTGGGCTCGTCCAGGACGAGCAGGTCCGGCTGGTGGGCCAGGGCGGCGGCGAAGGCCAGACGCCGGCGCAGCCCGAGCGGCAGGTCCCGGACCAGTGTGCCGGTGGCGGCCGCGAGGTCCTCGTCGAGGGACGGCGGTCGCGGGCCGAACGACTCTGTCGAGAACGCCAGGTTCTCGGCGACGGTGAGGTCCTCCCACAGACCGAGACCTTGGGGGACGTAGCCGAGTCGCGCGCGGCTCCTGCGCGACGGCGCGCGTCCGAACAGCGCCACACTGCCGGCGGTGGGGCGCAGGAGGCCGAGCATCATGCGGATGAGGGTCGTCTTGCCGGCGCCGTTGGCGCCCAGGAGGCCGACGATCTCTCCTGCGCCCACCTCGAGGTCCACACCGTCCACGGCCGTGACGGCGCCGAAGCGGCGGACCACGCCGCTGGCCTCGGCCAGCGGAGTGCGTCCGCTGCCGGCACGGACGCCGCCCGTCGCATCTGCGCCCACCGGGCGTGCCTTCCCGGTGTGGGCGCTTGCCTGCCCACGCGTGTGCGCTTGCCGCGCGGCGCTCTGTGCCTCGGCGTCGCTCGCGAGCGCCAGCGCCGCGTCGTCGCGCACGCGGCCGTCCTCCAGCAGGAGGATGCGGGCGGCGCGCCGGGCCTCGTCGAGGTACGTGGTCGAGACGACCACGGCGGCGCCGGCCGCCGCCTCCTCCGCGATCAACCCCCAGAGCTTCGCGCGGCTGACGGGATCGACGCCGGTGGTCGGCTCGTCGAGCACCAGGAGCTCCGGATCGTGGAGCAGCGCCAGGACGAACGCCAGCTTCTGGCGCATGCCTCCGGACAGGCGTCCGGCGAGCCGGCCGCCTGTGCCTGTGAGGCCCGTGCGGGTCAAGAGGCGCGGGGCGCGCCGGTCGCGCTCCTCGCGGGAGAGGCCGTACGCTTCGGCCACGAACGCCATATTCTCGCCGACGGTCAAATCGTCGTAGACGCCGCCGGTGCCGGCGATGAAGCCGATGCGACGTCGCTCCGGCCGCAGGACCTCTCCGGCGACCGGCTTGACGACGCCGGCAAGGGCTCGCAGCAGCGTGGTCTTGCCGGCGCCGTCGCCGCCGATCACCGCCGTGACGCTGCCGGGCCGGACCTCGAGCGTGACGTCGTCGAGGACCGTCCGCCGGCCGTACCGCACGATCAGACCGCGCACTCCCCAGAGTGACCGGGCTGCGGGAGGGCCAGAGGTGGTCACGAGCGGCCTCCCGGCTCGGATCCCGCCTCCGTTTCGGGTGCCGGAACTGCCGCCTCTGCCGGACGGCGTGCGCCGCCGTCTCCGGCCGGCGCGAGATCACGCCGGAAGCGGAGCGTCGCGGCGGCGAAGACGACGGCGGCCATCGCGCCGAGCACCAGCAGCGGCAGCCAGAGCGCGTCGATGGGGGCTCCACGCGCCATCACGCCGCGCGCCACCTTGATGAACCACGTGAGCGGCAGCACGTAGCCGATCCAGCGCACCGCCCACGGCATGGCGTACAGGGGGAAGAAGAGGCCGCTCAGCAGGAACTGCGGCACCATGGTGAGCACGGCCAGCTGCATCGCCTGGGCCTGGGTCTGCGAGACGCTCGAGATGACGACGCCTGTCCCCACGGTCACGAACAGGAACAGCAGGGACCCCAACGCGAACGTGGCCACCGAGCCGCGGAAGGGGACGTCGAAGAGCAGGATGCCGGCGACGACGACGATCGCCATGTCCGCCGCCGCGATGAGCAGGTAGGGAGCGATCTTGCCGAAGAAGACGTCGTGCGGCCGGAAGGGCATCACGGCCAGCTGTTCCATCGTCCCCGACTGGCGCTCCCGGACCACGCCCAGCGCCGTGGCGATGGTGCCGATGAAGACGAGGATGATGCCGCAGAGGCCCGGGATCATGATGACGGCGGTGCGCAGGTCGGGGTTGAAGAGGACCTCCACCTGCGCCGCCGCCCCTGCGGCCGTCTGCGCGCCCTGTCGTGTCACGCTCTCCTGTTCGCCGGCGACGGGCTGCTCGACCCCGAGCTCCGCAAGGCTGCGCAGCGCCGCCTGGGCGGCGAAGAGCTCGGTGCCGTCGATCAGGATGGTCGGCCGGCCGTCGGCAGGGGCAGGCGTCACCACGCCGACCACGGCCTCGCCGCGCCGCAGCAGATCCTCGGCCGCGGGGCGGTCGCCGTCCGCGTCGACGGTCCGCACCACGAAGGCCGCCGGCAGCAGGCTCCCGACGGCCTCGGCCTGGGGTCCGACGGCCGCGGTGGGCACCTCACGCACGTCGAAGCTGGCTGCGTAGCCGAAGACCACGAGGAAGAGCAGCGGCAGCAGGAACAGCATCGCGAGCGTGCGCCGGTCGCGGCGCAGTTCGCGGAGCTCCTTCAGGGCGATGGCGCGCATGGGCACCTCCGGCAGTGTGTTCAACGCTTGTTGAGTCCATCAGCTGACCAAGCCCTCGTCAAGGACGTGTGCCGTGTGTCGGCCCGGCCGGGTGGACTCCGTGATTGTCATCGTACTGAGGAAATCTATCCGAATCGGCAGCCCTTTTGCTCGACCGCTTCCGAAAGCGACGCCCCGCGTGGTGTGAGCGGCGGAATCGGTCGCGTCGACGCCGGCCGGTCGATTCCTGCGCTTGAGCGCCGTTGCACCGAGTGCTAAGTTTCGGCTCTGCCTTCGGCCTGACCTGATGCCGGCCGTGGGTCTCACGGCGCGAGGGCCGCCCGTCCTCAGGGGGAGCGTGCTGGAACACCGTCGTCCGATCCGTCGTCTTGCCTCCGGTGCGCTGGTGGCGCTGCTCGCGCTGTCCGCCGCCGCCGTGCTCGTGCCCGCTCCGGCGTCGGCGCGTTCCGGGCACCTGCAGGGCAAACGGGCCCAGGCGCGTGCGCTTGCCGCAGAGATCGCGGGGCTGGATGCGAAGATCGGGGCAGCCGTCACGAGGTACTCGCGCGCCACCAGGGCCCTGGAGGCCGTGCGTCGGCAGCTCAGGGAGAACCGCCGCCGACAGCGCCTCGCGTTCCGCGAGCTCACCATCGCCCGCTCCACCCTGGCCGCCCGGGCCGTGGCCATGTACAAGCACGAGGACGTCGGCCCGATGGACGCGGTGTTCGGTGCCGCGGACCTCAGCGACCTGGTCACGCAGCTCAGCATGATCAAGACCATCGCGCGCTCCGACCGTGACGTCGTGCGCGCCATCGAGGCCACCCGCCGCGACCTGGCCGATCGGGCCGAGTCGCTCGAGGCCGACCGGCGCACGGCCGAGAAGCTGGTCGGCACCTGCAAGTCGGCCCTGGGCACGATCCGCATCCGCCTTGAGGAGCGCCGCTCGGCCCTCGCCGGCGTGCGGTCCGAGATCCGCCGCCTGGCCGCCGGCGCGCGGCCGTCGTCGGCGGCTCCCGCACCCACCGTCGAGCCGCCTGACCAGGCGGACGGCGGCGACGGTGGCGGTACCGGTCCCTGGTGGCCGCTCATCCGGAGCGCGGCGGCGAGCAACGGAGTCAGCGCTCGCGGCATGTTCCGCCTCATGATGATCGAATCCGGCGGCTCGGCCACCGTCGTGAGCCCCGGAGGCTTCTACGGGCTGTTCCAATACGCGCCCTCCACGTGGAAGGGAGACTGGAACCCCTGGAGGTCGTCGAGCATCACCGACGGCGCGGCGCAGATCAAGGCGACCGCCCTGGCCATCCGCCTGGGCTACGGTCACGCCTGGTGGGATCCCTCCTACTCCTGGGCCTTCCAGGGAGCCTGACGCACGCTCGGACACGACCGGGAGCACCGCTGCGCCTCGCACGGGCGGGGACGTGCGGGTGCCGCGCCCGCGACCTCCGCAGGCTTGACGATAGCCCCATTTGCGTTAGACTTCGTTCGGTAATGCTCGAAAGTGCTCGGTTTCCTACAGCTGGGCACTGGACCGGGACCTCTCCGTCGGACGACGGCATGCCCCGGACTGACTCCCGACCAGGGGTCGTCGTCCGGGACGGTCAGCCAGAGTGCCGGTGTGAGTCACCCGTGACGACACGGGGAACGGCCGGGCGCCGTGGGATGCGAACAGTGGGAGCCTCCGGCGCAGGAAGGTAGACGCGGGCAGTGAAGCGCCCGGCCGCCAGGTCTCTCCGTCGGGGCGTACCGCCCTGGCCACGCCGGCGAACCCGTCCCCCCGCCGGCGCATGCCTGTGCTGCCGTCGCTCGGTCTGTTCTCTTCCGTACGCTTCGCGCGAGCCTGAACGCGGGCCGCACGCTTGACACTGCGGTGCGTGCGCATAAGATGTGTGCGACTTTGTTCGGTCTTGCGGGACCGTCAGGCGCTACGTACTGGGGGACAGCTATGTCGCCAGAAGTCCCGGAAGTCCACGAGATGATTCCTGCGGAGCGGCGCGCCCGCATCGTCGATCTGGTCAAGGAACGGCGAGCAGTGAGGGTGTCGGCGCTCAGCGAGGACCTGGGCGTCTCGGGGATGACCATCCGCAGAGACCTCGAGCGACTCGAGGCTGAGGGTGTGCTGGTACGCACGCACGGCGGGGCTGTGCTCAAGCGCCGGATGTCCGAGGAGACGTTCTACGTGGAGCGCGAGGCGGCCAGCGCCGAGGAGAAGCGCCGCATCGCCGCCGCCGCCGCGGGCCTCATCGAGCCTGGTGAGACGGTCTTCCTCAGCTCCGGCACCACGGCGGCCCAGGTCATCAGCCACCTGGACCCGTCCCTCGAGGCACGCATCGTCACCCACAACGTCGGCGCCCTGCAGTTCGCGCACGGCCTGCGCGCCGAAGTGGTCCTGGTCGGCGGACTCTACCGGCCGCGCTCCAACGCCCTCAGCGGACCGCTGGCGATCGAGCACGTGTCGCGTTTCCACGCCGGCAAGATGCTCATCGGGGTCGACGGCTTCGATCTCGAGGAGGGGCTCACCACACCGACCATGGGGATGGCCGGCGTGGAGCGCGTGATGCTCGCCCAGACACGTGGCGAGGTAGTGGCGCTGGCCGACGCGTCCAAGATCGGCGTGGTCGCCGACGTCGTCATCTGCGGCCTCGAGCAGGTCGACACCGCCCTCGTCGACGACGGAGTCGACGAGGGCATCCGCGACGAGATCACGCGCCACGGGCTGCGCTGCGTCGTCGTGTGACCCCGGCAGAGGGCCGAGTCAAATGCAAGCTGAAAGCGAGGGTGTGTGGACATAGCGAAGGCGAACGAGCTCTACGAGATGGCGGTGCGCCTCGCGGCCGACGCCCAGACGCTGCGTGACGAGTTGCAGGTCGAGTTCCTCAGCGGCCAGGTGGCCGAGGTGGTGGCCACAGAGTACGACCTCGGTGAGGTCCTGCGCGTGGAGCAGATCTTCGGCGGCTTCGAGAACCTGAGTTTCGCCGTCGTCACCAGGGACGGCGACGGCGAGCGCCGCAGTTTCGTGCGCAAGTACAAGCACGGGACGGTCGAGCGCGAGATCCGCTACGAGCACGCGCTTGTCCGTCACATCCGTGCCAACGGCTTCGAGCTTCCCGCGCGCGTGTTCGAGACCAAGAGCGGCGACACGCTGGTCACGCGGGAGGAACTGCTGGGCACTGAGCGCGTGGGGCGCTTCTTCGCCGTGTACGAGATGCTCGACGGCGAAGACAAGTACAGCTGGACCGAGAACCGCTGCACGGATGCCGAGTACGAGGATGCCGCACGCATCCTCGCTCGCTTCCACCAGGCGGCCTACGACTTCGAGCCGGGAGACCTGTACCGCGAGCAGCCGCCCATCATGGAGTATCTGGCGACGATGCCCGGCACCTTCAAGGGCTACGCCGAGCAGACCACGGGCACCAAGTACGACCACTACTTCCTCTCCCAGCTGCCGCGCATCCTCGAGGCCATCGACCGCGGTCTCGCCCTCGCCCCCGAGCTCGAGGGCCTGCCCAGGTGCCCCACGTTCAACGACTACCACCCCGGCAACCTCAAGTGGCGCGAGGAGCGCGGCGTCGGCCTGTTCGACTTCGACTGGACGAAGCTCGACTACCGGCTCTTCGACATCGCCATCGGCATCGTCTATTTCTGCAGCTCCTGGGAGGACACGGACGACGGACAGCTCCGGCTGGACAAGGCCGAGATCTTCCTGAGGGCGTATCAGGACGAGGCGTGTTGCGGCGAGCATCCGGGTCCGGTCACGGACGCCGAGCTGGCGGCCCTGCCCCGCATGCTCGCGATCGCTGCGCTCTACGTGGTCAGCTGGGACATCGTGGCCTACTACATCGACCGTGATCCGAACGATGACGAGTACCTCTTCTTCCTCGAGCACAACGTGGCGTTCGTCGACTTCATCGAGGCCCACCTCGACGACATCGCCGCGATGACGGAACGCGCCAAGGTGTCGCGGCCCGTGCTCGGGGCGGCTGAGGGGGAGGGGGAGTGACCGCATGAGGCACGTCGAACTGCTCACCGACGCCGAGGTCCGCCGCACGCACGAGGCTTCGCTCGAGGTGCTGGAGACGGTCGGCATCCTCGCCCACTTCGCGCCGGCGCGCGAGGTCTTCAAGAAGCACGGCTGCAGGGTGGACGACGAGACCGGACTGGTCCGCTTCCCCGCCGAGGTCACTGAGAAGTACCGCAAGATGGCGCCGCCGAGCTTCACGTTCCGCGGCCGTGACCCCAGGTTCGACCGCACCATCCCGGACGACGGGCCGATCGTCGTCACAGGGTCATCGGCGCCGAACGTCGTCGACCCGGTCACCGGCATCGAGCGGCGCGCGACGTCCACGGACATCGCCAACATCGCGCACCTCATCAACGAACTGCCCGGGTTCGACGTCTTCAGCATCTCCACGCTGGCGGACGACGCACCGGAAGGGCAGTTCAGCCTCAGCCGGTTCTACCCGGCTCTCAAGAACTGCCTCAAGCCGGTGCGCAGCAACACGCCCAACATGAGCGATCTTCGCCAGGTCGTGGAGCTCGGTCAGCTCATCGCCGGCGGCAAGGAGGCCTACGCCGAGCGTCCCTGCATCAACCATCACTACTGCCCCATGGTCAGTCCGCTCACGATGGACGTGGACTCCACCGAGGCCGTCATGTGGCTCACCGAGCAGGGGCTCCCCGTGTACACCACCGTGGTCCCGAACGCGGGTCTCACGTCGCCCATGACGCTGATGGGCACCCTCGTGGTCGGCAACGCCGAGTTCCTCGCCATCACCGCGTTCCAGCAGATGGTGAAGGAGGGCACGCCGATCATCTACGCCAGCCTGCCGACGGTCGCCGACATGCGCACCGGCGCCTACGCGCCGGGGGCCATCGAGACGGGCATCCTGCTCGCCGCACAGGCGCAGCTCGCCCACTTCTACGGCGTGCCCTCGGGCGGCTACATCGGCCTCACGAACGCGCACTCCAACGACGCCCAGGCCGGCTACGAGACCGGCATGAACACCGTGCTCGGCGTCGCGGCCGGCGCCACGCTGCTCAACATGGGCGGCCTGTTCAGTTCTCTCATGGCCTTCGACTTCGGCAAGGCGGTCGTGGACAATGAGATCGCGCTGATGGACAAGCGCGTCCACCGCGGCCTCGAGTTCAGCGAGGAGAACCTGGCGCTCGACGAGATCGCCGCGGTGGGTCCCGGTGGCGACTACATGAAGCGCAAGCATACGAAGGAGCGCATGAAGACGACCGCCGTCCTCACCAGGCTGGCCAACCGCGACATGCGTGCCCAGTGGGAGGAAGCCGGCAGGCCCAGCATCCACGACCGCGCCATGGCCGAGGCTCGCCGCATCCTGGCGCAGCCCAACGAGGCGGTCTGGGACGCCGAACTGGATGCGAAGATCAGAGAGCACTTCCCCGGCATCGTCGCCGGGGATGCGACACCGCTGGAGGGCTGAGACGACGAGCTGAAGCAGAGTTCCTACGTGTGACTGGGCCGCCGGAGGGCGGCCGGGCAACGTTCAACCGGACCAAGGGGTGCATTCCATGGCGGACGCAGACCACTTCGACAAGCTCAAGCAGGCGATCATCGACCAGGACGAGGATGCCGTGCTCGCCGCCGTCGACGCCGCGCTGGCGGACGGCATCGGCGCCAAGACCGTCATCGACCAGGGCCTGCTGCCGGGCCTCAACGTGATCGGCCAGCAGTTCGAGGACGAGGAGATCTTCCTGCCAGAGCTCATGCAGGCGGCGCTGGCGTTCCAGGCGGCGATGACCGTGCTCGAGCCCAAGATCAAGGAAGAGGGCGCAGGGGCGGACAAGAAGGGCATCGTCGTCCTCGGCACCGTCAAGGGCGACCTCCACTCCATCGGCAAGAACATCCTAAAGCTCCTCTACGAGACCTCGGGTTTCGAGGTGTACGACCTCGGCATCGACGTCGATCTCTTCTCGTTCATCAACAAGGCGAAGGAAGTCAACGCGGACATCATCGCGATGTCGGCGCTCCTCACCACCACCCTTGTCGGTCAGCGTGACGTCATCGACGCGCTCAAGGATGCCGGCGAGCGCGACAAGTACAAGGTCCTCATCGGCGGCGGCGCCACCACCAAGGAGTGGGCCGACACCATCGGTGCCGACGGCTGGGCCGCCACGGCGTACGAGGCCGTGACGATCTCCACCAAGCTGGTCTCCTGACCTGCCCGACGGACCCCCTGACGAAGAGGAGCACCACATGATCGACCTTATCGAGGTCTTCGACCGAGCCGAGACCGGCCCGCTCACCTCAGAGACCGACTACTACATGAAGCGCTTCGTCCCCAAGCTCACCGAGGTCATCGGGCGTCACGGCGTGAAGTGGGACAAGCAGACCATCATCAACACCGACGACGCCCTCACGGACGCCGTGTTCGAGGCCGCGGTCGACCTGATCGCTGAGGCCGGCGCGTACTGCCCCGAGACCAACCGCGTCATGCAGTTCACGCGCGAGGAGATCGAGATCGCCAACCGCGAGTGCCCCACGAGCGCCACGTTCGGCGAGGGCCGCGAGCGCAAGACCATGTACGGCCGCCGTCCGGACACCACGGACGACCGTCCGTGGGTGCACGTCGGCGGCGGCATCTACACCACCGACGAGCAGGTCTACGTGGACACCGTCGAGAAGATGGCGTCCTACAACATCGTCGACTCGGTGTCGGTGCCTTCGATCCTGCACCTCCGCGGCAAGGACGCTCGCGTGCGCTCGCCGCAGGAGATCCTCGCCGCTACCAAGACCGTGCGCCTCGCCCGTGAGGGCATCCGCCGCTCCGGCCGCGCCGGCATGCCGATCATCAACGGCATCTCCGCCGCCTCGCAGCCGGCGTCGATGTTCGCCGCCAGCTATCCGGACTTCGGCCTCCGTCCGAGCGACGGGTTCCTCATCGACTTCCTGAGCGAGATGGTCGTCGGCTACGAGGCGCTGCAGAAGGTCGCCTTCTACAACAGCATCAGCGCCAACATCGGCTCCACCAGCACGCCGCTCTTCGGCGGTTACGCCGGCGGCGCCGAGGGCGTGGCCGTGCAGGCGACCGCCTACATGATCATGGGCAACCTGATCTTCCGCGGCAGCTACCACTACAACGCTCCGTTGCACAGCAAGCTGCATCTGAGTTCCACAAAGCCCCTGATCTGGGCGATCGCGATGTCGAACGCCGCCATCGGTCGAAACATGCAGTACCCGATGGTCAACCTTCCGTATCTCGGCGGCGGCTCGGGCACCAAGCAGTACCACTACGAAATGGCGTGCTATATGCTCGCCGTTGTGACCTCGGGCGGAAACGTGTTCAGTGGGCATCCCGCCATGGCCGTCCAGCCGGACTCGCTCGTCCCGGACGACCACAAGTTCCACGCGGAAATGGGCCTCGCCGCCGCCAAGCTCACGCGTGCGGAGGCCGAGCCGATCGCCCAGAAGCTCTTCCCGCTGTTCGGCGACAAGCTCAAGGATCCGGACAAGGGCCTCACGTTCCAGGAGGTCTACGACATGCAGACGAAGCGGATCAAGAACGCCGAGTACCAGAAGGTCATGGACGACGTCCGCGAGGAGCTCGCCGGCATGGGCCTCGAGGTCCCCGTTTCGTGACGTCCGCGCCTCACCGTCGCGCGTCTTCCGGCGCCGTCCCCGCCCGCCTCACGGCGGCGGGGACGGCGCCTGCGGCACGGTGGGCCGCGCGGGCCGTGACTGAGCACACCGTGTCTCCATCGACGTCGACTCTGCGGAGTGGCGCATGGGGCGCGTCGCCTGCGTCGGGAGGATCGTGAACGACCCCGACTACCGAGAAGTGGCTCGATCAGCAGTGACAACAGAGACCGCGTACGCGGCGAAAGGGGGTACGGCGTGAAGGTAAGGCTCTTCTTCGCCACGGACGTCCATGGCTCGGAGGTCTGCTGGCGCAAGTTCATCAACTCGGCCAAGCACTACGAGGCCGACGTCCTCATCCTCGGCGGCGACATGACCGGCAAGGCGATCGTACCGATCGTCCAGACCGGTCCCGAGCAGTGGCGCTACCACATGCTCGACATCACGCACGATCTGAACGGCGCCGAGGATCTCGCGAAGGCGGAGCGCCTCATCCGCGACCACGGGTACTACCCGGTCGCTCTCACGCCCGAGGAGCGGGACGAGTACACGAGCG